>JACCYS010000322.1 GCA_013696365.1 Nocardioidaceae bacterium | reverse complement strand
GCCAGATCCTCCGACTCGGTCGGTTCCACCATGAACGTTCCGGGGACCGGAAAGCTCATGGTCGGCGCATGAAAGCCGTGGTCGACGAGCCGTTTGGCGACGTCGTCGACGCTGACTCCGGTGCGCTTGGTCAGCTCACGCAGGTCGAGGATGCACTCGTGCGCCACTAAACCGCCGGCACCGGTGTAGAGCACCGGGATGTGCTCGCGCAACCGTGCGGCGATGTAGTTGGCTCCCAGCACTGCTACTGCGGTGGCCTCACGAAGGCCTTCTGCCCCCATCATCGCCAGGTACAGCCACGGGATCGGCAAGATGCCCGCCGACCCGTACGGGGCAGCGCTGACCGGGCCGACGCCGTCGCGCCGGTCAGCGTCGGGGTGGCCGGGGTGACCGGGCAGGAACGGCGCCAGATGTTCGCGTACCGCCACCGGCCCCACGCCGGGTCCCCCGCCACCGTGCGGGATGCAGAAGGTCTTGTGCAGGTTGAGGTGCGATACGTCCCCGCCGAACGATCCCGGCCGGGCGTGTCCCACCAGGGCGTTCAGGTTCGCACCGTCGACGTAGACCTGCCCGCCGTGCTCGTGCACCACCTCGCACAGCTCGGTGATCCCCGCCTCGTAAACCCCGTGCGTTGACGGATAGGTGACCATCGCCGCGGCCAGGGTGTCGCGGTGTTCGGCGCACTTGGCGCGCAGGTCGTCCAGGTCCACACTGCCTGAGCTGTCCGCTTCCACCACGACCACCCGCATGCCCGCCATCACAGCGGAGGCAGCGTTGGTGCCGTGCGCCGATGACGGGATGAGGCAGACGTCGCGATCGACGTCACCGCGCTCGCGGTGATAGGCGTGGATCGCCATCAACCCAGCCAGCTCACCCTGCGACCCGGCGTTGGGTTGCACCGACACCGCCGCATAGCCGGTGACGTCGGCAAGCCACTGCTCCAACTCGCCCACCAGCGCGATCGCACCAGCGGCGTCGGCTGCCGGCACGAACGGGTGCAGGTCGGCCAGTTCAGGCCAGGCCAACGGCTCCATCTCGGTGGCGGCGTTCAGCTTCATGGTGCATGAGCCGAGTGGGATCATCCCCCGATCCAGGGCGTAGTCGCGGTCAGACAGCCGCCGCAGGTAGCGCATCATCGACGTCTCCGAGCGATGCTCGCTGAAGATCGCGTGGGTCAGCAGCGGGGTCTGCCGCACCAGGGCGTCGGGCAGCGCGTCCGCGCTCGCGGTGTCCAGCGCCTCCAGGTCGCAGTCGCGAAGGCCGAACGCGCGCCACACCGTCTGCAGGTGCGCGGCGGTGGTGAGTTCGTTGGTGCTCACCCCGATCGTGTCGTCGTCGATGCAGCGCACGTGGATGTCGGCGGCCCGGGCGGCGGCCACCACCTCGGTGGCCCGGCCAGGCACCCGAACGCCGATGGTGTCAACGAAGGTGTCCCCCACAACTTCGACCCCGCCGGACCGCAAGCCGGCGGCTAGGACGACCGCGTAGCGGTGCACCCGGCGCGCAATCGCCTGCAACCCGTGGGGGCCGTGGTAGACGGCATACATCGAGGCAGCAACGGCCAAGAGCACTTGAGCCGTGCAGATGTTCGAGGTGGCCTTGTCCCGGCGGATGTGCTGCTCCCTGGTCTGCAGCGCTAACCGGTATGCCGGCCGCCCCGCCGCGTCGACCGACACCCCCACCAACCGGCCCGGCAGGTGGCGCTGCAGTCCGTCGCGCACCGCCATGAAACCGGCGTGTGGTCCGCCGTACCACATCGGCACCCCGAAGCGTTGTGCCGAGCCGACGACGATGTCGGCGCCCAGGGATCCGGGAGCCTCCAGCAGACACAACGCGAGCGGGTCGGTGACGGCCACCACCAGGCCACCGTGTTCGTGGGCCTGCTCTATCAGCGGTCGCGGGTCGGCGACGGCACCGCTGGCACCGGGATAGGCCAGCACCAGTACCGACAGCCCAGCATCCGACGAACCAGAATCCGGCAACCCAGCTGACAGGTCGGCCTCAACCATCTCGACGCCCGTGGCGGCGGCCCGGGTGCGCAACACGGCTAGCGTCTGCGGCAGCAGGTCGGCATCCACGACGACCTTGGCGGAGCCAGCAGCTCCCCGCAGCGACCGGCGGGCCAATGTCACGGCTTCCGCGGCCGCTGTGGCCTCATCCAGCAACGACGCGTTCGCGGTTGGCAGACCCGTCAGGTCCCCGATCATCGTCTGGAAGTTCAGCAGCGCTTCCAGTCTGCCCTGCGAGATCTCCGGCTGGTACGGGGTGTAGGCGGTGTACCAGGATGGGTCCTCCAGCACACCGCGACGCACCACCGCCGGGGTGGCGGTCGGGTGGTAGCCGAGCCCGATCATGGCGACGCCCGGGCAGTTCGCGGACAGCATGGTCCGCAGGTCCGCCAGGGCTTGGCGTTCGGATCTGGCGGCGGGCAGCGGCAGCGCTTCGGTGGCCGGGTCGTCCCGGATTCCGGCGGGCACAGCCGCATCCATCAGTGCCGACAGACTCTTGTGCCCGGTTACGGCGAGCATCTGGTCGATCTCGGCGCCTCGCGGGCCGACGTGTCGGCGGACGAAGGCCTCGGCGTCGTCGAGCGCCGTCAGCGAGATGTTGTCGGTCATGGCACTCCGCGTGGTGGGGACCTGGCAGGTCGGGACGGGCGAGGGACGCATCCCTCCCCTCTGTCACCCATGGGGCTCCAGATGGCCTCGTCCGTGCAGTCCTGGTGCCTGAGAGGTTCCGGGGAGGATATGCCCCTTCGGCGCTGTCAGCTGGCGCTGACAAGCTCTCCCGCACGGCGTTCACAACCGATCTCAGTTTAGCAGTGAATCGGCAACAAGCCTTTTGTCGCGGCGCGGCGCGACCCCATCCGTAGGGCAGGATCGGGTCGTGCCAACCACTGAGCTGACCTGTCGAGCCGTGTTGTTCGACTGCGATGGGGTGCTGGTCAACTCCGAAGCCAGCGTTGAACGGGCGTGGCGGAGGTGGGCCGATATGTACGGCCTGGACCCGGTCACAGTGCCGCGCTCAACGCTGGGTCGCCGAGCGCAAGACTCGGTGGCCGACCTGCTGTCACCAGCTGACCGGGAGCGGGGGCTGGCCACTATCAACGCCCTCGAGCTTGACGACGCCGCGTCGGTGTCGGCCGTCGCGGGCGCCACCCGCCTGATTGAGAGCATTCCCGACAGTGCCCGCGCCATCGTCACCTCTGGTTCGCAGGCGTTGGCGCTCGCCCGATTGGCCGCCGCCGGGATACTCCCGCCGGCGGTGTTGATCACCGGGGACACTGTGGCAGCCGGCAAGCCGGCGCCGGAGGGATATTTGCAGGCTGCGGCCGCGCTGGGCGTACGCCCCGGTGATGCCGTTGTGCTGGAGGACAGCCCGGCAGGCATCGAGGCCGCCCGGGCAGCTGGGGTGTCTGGTGTGATCGGTGTGGGCTCGACCGTCGCCGACACTGGGGCCGATGTTGTGGTCAACGACCTCAGCCGACTGCGCTGGGCCGACGGCACTCTGCGGTTTGAGTCACATTGATGGTGACTCGACTGCTGACGCGGCCTCCGCGCGCAGGGCACAATGTCGCACCGACGACGGCGAGGAGCATCGATCATGGCCAAGACGGGACATCCGCTGGGTATCGACATCGGCGGCAGCGGGATCAAGGGGGCGCCGGTTGATCTCGACGCCGGGGAGTTCGCTGACGAGCGACTGCGGATTCCCACCCCCGACGAGTCCACCCCGGACGCGGTGGCCGACGTGGTCGCTGAGATCGCCGAGCACTTCGCAAAGGAGACCGGTGACGCTTCCATCGGGGTCACCGTGCCCGCCGTGGTGTCCAGAGGCATCGTCCGAACAGCAGCCAACATCGACAAGTCGTGGGTCGGTACTGACGCGGTCGCCCTGCTGGAGCAGCGCCTCGGCCGGTCTGTGGTGGTGCTCAATGATGCCGACGCCGCCGGTGTGGGCGAGTTGCACTATGGGGCCGGCCGAAACGTTGACGGGCTGGTGCTGGTGGCCACCCTCGGCACCGGCATCGGCTCTGCGCTGCTCAGCTCTGGAGCCTTGATCCCGAACAGTGAGCTCGGCCACCTCGAGCTGGACGGCGTGGACGCCGAGACACGTGCGTCGTCGAACGCTCGCGATACCGAAGACCTCTCCTGGGAGGACTGGGCCGAGCGTCTACAGCGCTACTTCGCCCACGTCGAGGACCTGTTGTGGCCTGACCTGATCGTCATAGGTGGCGGTGTGTCCAAGAAGTCGGACCGCTATCTGCCGTTGCTGCACCTGCGTGCCCCGGTTGTGCCCGCGCAACTTGGCAACGCTGCGGGCATCATCGGCGCAGCCTGGATGGCCAGCAACCAGTGAGGCCCGTCGTGCTCAGCCAGTGAGCCGGGCGTGCCGACGGGCGGCCAGCTCGTCGTCGCGGTGTTCGTCGGCTGGGTCGTCAGCCCGTTCGCTCGGCAGGTCCGCCAGGGTCCCCTCAATCTCTCGCCACACCCCGCCGATGGCGATCCCGAAGACGCCTTGCCCACCCTGCAACAGGTCGATGACCTCGTCAGCTGAGCGGCACTCGTACACACTCGCCCCGTCGCTCATCAGGGTCACCCGACTCAGGTCGTCGGTGCCACGCTCGCGGAGGTGCTCGACCGCCGTCCGGATCTGCTGCAGCGAGACGCCAGCCTCGAGCAACCGCTTGATGATCTTGAGCAGCAAGATGTCGCGGAAGGAGTAGAGCCGCTGGGTCCCCGAGCCCGTCGCCCCGCGCACGGTGGGCTCCACCAACTTGGTCCGCGCCCAGTAGTCGAGCTGGCGATAGGTGATGCCGGCCGCGTTGCATGCGGTCGGCCCGCGGAACCCAACATCGCTGGCCAACGGGGACACGTCATCGTCGAACAGCAACCCCTGGTCACCGGCGACCCGAGCAGCCTCAGCGGCGGCCCGGGCGCTTGCTGCGGACCGCTCGTGCCTATCGTCCCGCGTGCCTGCCACCGCGACCTCCACAGTCGTTGGGTCGACCGCCGTTTGCGCCAGAGTCGTCGGGCGAAGTTACATCGACGGTGTTCGGCTTGCCACGGTACGGACCTGGAGGGGCACTGGTCAATGACCGCGAGGTCCGCGCGCGCCGTGTCGTGACCCTAAAGTTGAGGTTGAGACTGTCTTTGCTGTGGTGCTGTCACCCGCCAGGGTGGAAGTCCTCCGGGGTCACCTGGTCGAGAAACTCGCGAAACTTCTCCACCTCGGCCTCCTCCTCTTCCGGCACCGCTAGGCCGGCTGTATCCAGCACCGTCTCGTCGCAGACGATCCGCGAGCCGGTGCGCAGCGCCAGAGCGATGGAGTCAGACGGCCGGGCGCTCACCTCGGTGCCCTCGTCGAAGACCAGCTGCGCGTAATAGACGCCGTCCTTCACCTCGGTGATCCGCACTTCGGTCAGCTCGCGGCCGAGTGCGCCGACCAGATCACGCATCAGGTCGTGAGTAAGCGGACGCGGCGGGGTGACCCCCTGCTGGGCGAAAGCGATCGCAGTCGCCTCTCCAGCACCGATCCAAATCGGCAGGTAGCGACCGCCGTCCACCTCGCGCAGCAGCACAAGGGGCTGGTTTGTTGGCTGCTCGACCCGTACGCCAACGACGTCCAGTTCCCTCATGTTGGTCACAGTACCCTCGCGTCCGGCCTGGCACAGACCTGCGCTCAGGTGCGGCCGACGCCGGCCCGGACGAGCGTGGTGTGCAGCCTGAGGACCAAGCTGGCCAGCTCACGTGCAGTCTGCTCCGCACGGGCTTCGGCGCCGGCGTCTCGCTGACGGCGCATCGGCGACACCACCTGCTGAAGGAGGTCGATCTCGCGGTTGGCCGAGGTCTGCACAGAACGGAGGTGGCGGGGTTCCACGCCGTAGGCCGCGAGCTCGCCAGCGGTGGTCGCGACCAGCAGCGCGGTCGCGTCATAGTGTCCGGCCGCTGACGGACGCAGCAGGCCGAAGGACTCCAGTTGGGCCAACAACTCGTCGGACACGCGCGCCGAGTCGCGGAGCTCCGCGCGGGACAACCGCAGGTTGGCCTGCGCGCCGCGGTCGGGATCGGAGGGGTCGTGGGCGAGCACGACCTGTGGGGCTCGGGGCTTGGGCGCTGCAGCGTCCGGGTTTGCCGACGCCGGTGGGTGCAACCCGCGGTCGATCGCATCGAGGTGCTCACGGATCACTTTGAGCGGGTAGTAGTTCTCCCGCTGTGCGGTCAGGATGTAGCGCAGTCGTTCGACGTCACGGTTGGAGAACTTGCGATAGCCCGCTGGGGTTCGCTCGGGCTCGACAAGACCCTCGGACTCCAGGTAACGAATCTTGGAAATAGAAACGTCGGGGAAGTCCGGGCGTAGTCGCCCGAGCACCTCCCCGATGCTCAGCCGTGCGCTCGAAGCGGAAACCGACGAGGTCACCGCACCCGCCCGGCGTCGTCGGCGCTGGGATAGTAGACAAGCCGGTACTTGCCGACCTGGACCTCGTCGCCACCGTTCAACACGATCTCGTCGATCCTGTCCCGGTTTACGTACGTACCGTTCAGGCTGCCCACATCGGCGACCCGATAGCCGGTATCACCGCGGCGGAAGACAGCATGCCGGCGCGAGACCGTGACGTCGTCGAGGAAGATGTCGCTGTCGGGGTGCCGGCCGGCGGACACCTCCTCGGTGTCCAACAAGAACCTGCTGCCGGCGCTCGGGCCGCGCTGCACCAGCAACAAGGCATGCCCAGGGGGAAGTCCGTCGAGCGCAGCAACGTCATCGGCATTGAGCTCGCCGCCTTCGGCCCCGGTGTCGGACTCCAGCGGGCCCAGCGTGATCGTTGATGTCGCATCGACCGACTCATGCTCAGCTTCGGGCGTCACGAGTCGGTGACCGCATTGTGAGCAGAAGCGCGCGGTCGGCGGGTTGTCATGCCCGCACTCGGTACAGAACGGCATCGGGGACTCCTCGACGGGTGAACCGGCAGTCGGTCAAGAACCTACCCTCAAGCGTCACTTCACGTTGATGGTGGGAGGAAACTACTCCGCGGCGTTCGTGTGCACCAACACGAATCGTCCAGATCGGCGGGGAACTTCAGCGTCCAGTGTTCAGGAGGCCACCTGCGCCTGATACCCCTGCGCGTCGAGCAGGTCGCTAAGACCTGTCTCGCTTTCCAGCTCGATGCGCAGCAGCCACCCCTCGCCGTACGGGTCCGAGTTGACCAACTCGGGTGCCTGGTCCAGTTGCTCGTTGCGGGCCAGCACGCTGCCTGCGAGCGGGGCGTACAGGTCGCTGACAGATTTAGTCGACTCGAGCTCGCCGACCGACGCTCCCTGCGCGAGGGTCTCACCGGGCTCGGGCAAAGAGACATAGACGATGTCGCCCAGCGCGTCTTGAGCGAAGTCGGTGATACCTATGGTGACCACCGCCCCGTCATCCTCGCCGCGGCTGTCGACGCGGATCCACTCGTGCTCAGGGGTGTAGTACAGCTCGTCGGGGATCACGGCGCTCCTCCGTCAGGTGATCGGCTGGCCGAAGGTCACCGCTCGCTCGGGGGCGAGTGACTCGACCTGCAGCTCATCGGACTTGGCGATGGTGACGGTACCGCCCAGCGCCTCCACCTCGTCGGTGAGGCCGCCGGGGAAGGCGACCGCCTCGGCCAACGTGTCGGGGTCTCCGATGACCTCCACCACGTAGGGCGCAGACACGGCCCGGCTGTCGACGACCAGGGTGGCGTCGGCGGGGTCCGCGCCATCGGCGAACCAGGTCTGTGCCACCACTCGGGCGCTGTCATTGATCTCGATGGCCTCCGCCCCGGAATCTCGGAGTTCCTCGATGGCGTTCAACAGCGTTGCTGCCGCGACGGTGCCGTCCGGGTCCTCGATTGTGATGGTCACACCCGGCCCGATGGCGGAGCTGCGCCCGGACAGCAACCGCAACGCTTCCAGCCGGTCCTGAGACTCCTCGAGTGCCACCTGCCGCTGTTGGCTGCTGAGTTGCAACGCGTCCCGGGTCTGCTCCAGCTCGGCCAGCTGGTCGGAGGCGCGAGTCTGCGCGACCGACAGCGACTGCAGCAGTTGGACGAGGTCATCGCGCCTGGTGCCGACGTAGGCATCGTCGGAGCGCACCTCGCTGACCTGCACCGTGCCGGCGAAGCCCAGCAGGGCGAGCAGCACCGCGACCACTGCCTGGTTACGGCTGGGCCGTGCCGCGAAGCCGCGGCGCACCCGGTCGAGCGGGCGGTCAGGCATGCAACAACCTGCGCCTGATGGCGGCCACGTTGGAGAAGATCCGGATGCCGAGCACCACCACCACCCCGGTGGACAGCTGGCTGCCGACGCCGAGCTGGTCGCCGAGGTAGACGATCAAGGCGGCAACAATCACGTTGGACACGAACGAGATCACGAACACTCGCTCGTTGAACACCCCGTCGAGGAAGGCGCGCAGTGCACCAAATGTGGCATCCAGTGCAGCGACGACCGCGATCGGCAGATAGGGCTGCAAGGCACCCGGCACGCTCGGCTCCACGATGAGACCGAAGACGATCCCCGCAACCAGCCCCAGCAGCGCGATCACTGCTGGCCCCCGGGTTGGGATCGCTCGGTGGCAACATTGAGCACCAGCCTGCTTCCCGCCGGCAGACTGAGTTCGTCGCGGGCCTCCACCTCGAACCGGACACCAAAGTTGTTGCGCAGATCGGCGAAGGTCTGTCCGGCGGCCGTCTCCAGCAGTCCCGCCGGCAAGCGCTCACCGTCGCCGATCGCCGACACGACGTACGGCGGTGACAAGGATCGGTAATTCACCGTGATGGCTTGCCCGGCGGTCCGGATTGCGCTGAGGGTGGTGAGCCGCTGACCGTTCACCGCGACCGCCTGCGCACCGGCCTGCCATAGACCGTTGACCAGCTGCTGCAGATCGGTGTCCAAGACCTCGCCCTCGGGCTTGCCGTCGGCTGAGTTGTCGACGACGACCCGCACGCCAGCGCCGCGTACCGCCGCCGACCC
>JACCYS010000292.1 GCA_013696365.1 Nocardioidaceae bacterium | reverse complement strand
CTGGTTGTGCACCGCCGTCCAGGTCGGGTAGTGCCGACCAGGCTCAGGCCCCAAGCCGCGCCCGAGCCGCCGGGTCGCCGTGGCAGCGCTTGAACTTGCGGCCTGAACCACATGGGCAGGGCGCGTTTCGTGGCACGTCGCTGTACTCGTCGACGGCCTCGGCACCGCCGCCCTCAGTTGCCTCACCGTCGACATCGGGAGCTGAGTAGTTCAGTCGACGTGGAGTCACAGCGGGCCCCAACCCCTTGGCCACGATTTGCGGATGCTGATCCTCATCCGCGTGGTCCTCGACCGCGTGGTCCTCGACCGGCTGGTCGTGATCGTCGTCCGGCTCAGCCGCTTGCTCGTCGGCGACCTGCACCTCAAGGTTGAACAGGAAGCCGACGGACTCCTCCTTGATGCCGTCCATCATCGCGGAGAACAGGTCGAACCCCTCGCGCTGGTACTCCACCAGCGGGTCTCGCTGAGAGTACGCGCGCAGCCCGATGCCCTCGCGCAGGTAGTCCATCTCGTACAGATGCTCCCGCCACTTCCGGTCGAGGACGCTCAGCATCACCTGACGCTCAAGCTCGCGCATCACCTCGCCGCCGAGGTCGTTCTCTCGCTGCTCGTATGCGCCGTGCGCGTCGACGCGCATCCGCTCGCTCAGCACCTCCCTGGTCAGCGCCGACCGCCCACCACACTCTTCCTCGATCTCGACCCGCGTCACTTGCACCGGGTACAGCGTCTTGAGCGCGACCCAGAGCTGGTCGAGATCCCACTCCTCGGGGAAACCGTCGGTGGCACCGATGACGTAGCCGTCGACGACGTCGTCGATCATGGTGCGGACGAGATCATGCAGGTCTTCGCCCGCCAGCACCCGCCGCCGCTCGCCGTAGACCACCTGGCGCTGCCGGTTCATCACGTCGTCGTACTTGAGGATGTTCTTGCGGGACTCGAAGTTCTGCGCCTCGACCTGCGACTGCGCGGACGCGATCGATCCGGTGACCCGCTTGTTCTCGATCGGCACGTCGTCGGGCACCTTGAGCGTCTGTAGCACCCAGTCGACCCAGTCAGATTTGAACAGCCGCATCAGGTCGTCCTCGAGCGACAGATAGAAACGGGAGCTGCCCGGGTCACCTTGACGCCCTGAACGCCCGCGCAGCTGATTGTCAATCCGCCGAGACTCGTGTCGTTCGGTACCGATCACCGCCAAGCCGCCGGTGGCGGTGACCTCGTCGTGCTCGTCCTGCACCAGCGCCTTGGTGTGCTCGATCGCCTCGGGCCAAGCCGTCTCGTACGCCTCGGGGGTTTCGTTGGGGTCGAGGCCACGCTCACGCAGCGTGCGATCGGCCAAGAACTCCACACTGCCACCCAGCATGATGTCGGTGCCGCGGCCGGCCATGTTGGTGGCGACCGTGACCGCACCCTTGTGCCCGGCCAGCGCGACGATCGCCGCCTCACGCTCATGCTGCTTAGCGTTGAGCACCTCGTGCGGGATGCCCCGCTTGGTCAGCAGCGTCGCCAGCCGCTCGGACTTCGCCACGCTGGTGGTCCCCACCAGGATCGGCTGTCCAGTGGCGTGCCGGGCGGCGATGTCGTCGGCCACGGCGTTGAACTTGGCATCCTCGGTCCGAAACACTAGGTCTGCCTCGTCGACGCGGCGGACCGGCTCGTTCGTGGGTATCGGCACGACCCCGAGGCCATAGGTTTTCTGAAACTCGCTCGCCTCAGTCATCGCGGTGCCGGTCATACCACCGAGCTTTTCGTACAGCCGGAAGTAGTTCTGCAGCGTGACCGTGGCCAACGTCTGGTACTCCTCGCGGACCCGCACCTGCTCCTTGGCCTCGATCGCCTGATGCAGACCCTCGTTGTAGCGCCTGCCCTCGAGGATGCGGCCGGTGTGCTCGTCGACGATCAACACCTCGCCGTCGATGACGACGTACTCCTTGTCCAGCCGGAACAGCTCCTTGGCCTTGATCGCGTTGTTCAGGAAGCTGATCAGCGGAGTGTTCACCGAGTCGTACAGATTCTCGATGCCGAGGTGATCCTCGACCTTGTCGATCGCCGGCTCGAGCACTGAGACGGTGCGCTTCTTCTCGTCGACCTCGTAGTCATGGTCGACCCGCATCCGGGCGGCGATCGTGGCGAACTCGGCGTACCACTTCACCTCGTCCTGGGTGGGGCCCGAGATGATCAGCGGGGTTCGAGCCTCATCGATCAGGATCGAGTCGACCTCGTCGACGATTGCGTAGTAGTGCCCGCGCTGCACGCAGTCCTCTAACGAGCCGGCCATATTGTCGCGCAGATAGTCGAAGCCGAGCTCGTTGTTGGTGGCGTACACGATGTCGCAGGCGTACGCCTCGCGCCGCTGCGCGGGTTCCATACCGGGCAGGATCGTGCCGACAGTAAAACCGAGGAAGTGGTACACCCGGCCCATCCACTCGGCGTGGTACTTGGCGAGGTAGTCGTTCACCGTGACGATGTGGACGCCGCGACCGGTCAGCGCGTTCAGATACACCGGCAGGGTCGCGACCAGCGTCTTGCCTTCACCGGTCTTCATCTCGGCGATGTTGCCGAGGTGCAAGGCCGCACCACCCATCAGCTGCACATCGAAGTGCCGCTGACCGAGCACCCGCTTGGCCGCCTCGCGGACCACCGCGAATGCCTCTGGCATCAGTCGGTCAAGCTGTTCGCCATCGTCATGCCGCGCGCGCAGCTCAGCGGTCTGCGCCTGCAGCTCGTCGTCGCTCATCACAGTGAACTCGTCCTCGATCGCGTTGACCTGCTTGGCGACCGATTGGAGTCGACGAAGGATCTTGCCCTCGCCCATACGAAGGATCTTGTCGATCAGAACGGGCACGGGGTTCGACTCCTGTGTTGGCTAGCGCGCGTGCGGACTGGCCAACTCGGTATGAGCTGGCGTATTGACCTAGCCATGGTAGTCGTCGTCACCGACAGCGAGGGCGAGTGCGCCGGCAAGGTCGCCGCGGGGGGCCACCAGCACGTCGGACAGGCCCAGCCACGCCGCCATTGACCACAACTCTGCCGCCAACTCGTGCGCGGTGCAGGCGGGGGCGGATGACTCGGCGAAGGCGGCCGCCACCCGAAGCAGACCGGCGCCGCGATCGGCCTTCAGGTCGACCCGAGCAACAAGTCGGTCACCAAGCAGGAACGGCAGCACGTAGTAGCCGTGCACCCGCTGAGCCGCCGGCACATAGATCTCGATGCGGTACCGAAGGTCAAACAGTGCCTGCGCCCGGGCCCGCTCGAAGATCAGCGGGTCGAAGGGGCTGAGCAGCGCCCGGGCCCGCACCTGTCGGGGCAGCCGCGCTCGGTGGTGCAGGTAGGCCTGGCGGCGCCAGCCCTGGACGGCCACCGGAAGCAACTCGCCGGCGTCGACCAGCTCACGAACGGCCTGACGGGTGGCTGCCGGCGGCAACCGGAAGTAGTCGCGCAGGCACGGCTCACTAGCGACACCGTGCGCCTGGGCAGCCACCCGCACCAGCGTCCGGATGGCATCGTCCTCGGATGGGGTCGGAGCGACCAGTACCCGCTCTGGCAGGACCCGCTCCGGGAGGTCATACCGCCGCTCGAAGGCGCTGTTGCGCCCCGCCGAGGTGACCTCGCCGGCGTAGAACAGGTACTCCAGCGCCTGTTTGACCACCGACCAATTCCAGCCCCAGCCGGTCTTGCTGTGCGGCAGGTCGTGCTCGATGTCTCGAGCGGTCAACGGTCCCCGACGACACACCTCGCCATGCACCCACTCGACGAGTTCCGGCTGCTCGTGGGCCACCCGCAGCGGCCCACCCCAGGCGTCGGTGCCGGCTCGGGCCATTCGCCACCGCAGGGCGGGCTGCAAGTCGACGCGCACCAGTGACGCCTCATGCGCCCAGTACTCGAAGGTGCGCCGCGGCGATCGGGAGAAGGAGCGATCCAGCAACGACCGGTCGTAGCCCCCGAGCCGAGAAAACAACGGCATGTAGTGCGCGCGCACCAAGATGTTGACCGAGTCGATCTGGAACAAGGCCAGCCGGTCCAGCACCGTGGACAGGTGCCGGGGCCCTGGTCCGGCCGCCGCCGAGGGGCGGCGGTCGGTGAAACCCTGGGCGGCCAGCGCCACTCTGCGTGCCTGCAGTCTGGTGAGCCGCTCGGGCCGTCGCCGAGCCGTCATCGAGCCGAACCGACGATCACGGGGCGTCGAGCAGCTTTGCCCGCATGGCATACATGACGGCCTCGACCCGCGAGTGCATCTGGAACTTATGCAAGATGTTGCGGACGTGGTTCTTGACCGTGTTCTCGGCGATGAACAGAGCGCGCGCGATCTCGCGGTTGGACCGGCCGCGGGCCATCTGGCGGAGCACATCGAGCTCCCGCTCGGTGAGTCGCGGCGAGGTGCTCGTGCCGACGTCGACCGACGACAGCTGTTTGAACTCGTCGAGCAGCTTGACCGCCATCGACGGGGTGATCAACGACTGGCCGTCCGAGACCAGCCGGACCGCGTCGGCCACCTCGTCCACCGATGAGCTCTTGAGCAGATATCCCGAGGCGCCGGACTTGATCGAACCGTAGAGATCGGACTCCTCGTCACTGGCGGTGAGCATCACGATCTGCACCGAGGGCATCAGGGCCTTCAGCTCGGCGCAGGTGTCGATGCCAGAACGCCCCGGCATCCGCACGTCCAGCAGCACCACGTCTGGGTCGGTGCGCAGCACCACCTCGACGGCACCATCACCGTCGCCGGCCTCACCGACCAGGTCTATCCCGTCCAGGGTGCCGATCAGCATGGTCAACCCGCGGCGGAAGAGCTCCTGGTCGTCGACCACCACCACCCGCGTCGGCTCCGCCGTCAACAGCTCAGACCTCCAGCCGGATGACGCCATAGTCGTACCCGCGTCGCCGGTAAACCACGCTCGCCAGCTCGCTCTCCTTGTCCACGAACAAGAAGAAGTCGTGGCCGACCAGCTCCATCTCGTAGAGCGCCTGATCGAGGGTCATCGGAGCGGCGGAGTGGGTCTTCTCGCGGACCACCACCGGACCGTCGCCGATAACCGTCAAGGGTCCCACCTGCCGTGGGGTGTTCGGGTCGTCCTCTTCCGGCCCATCCGCCGACGCCGCAGCAGGTCCGGGGGCTGCCATCGCCGCAGCCTGCGAAAGCGACACCGGGGCATGGTTGCCGCGATGGATCCGACGCCGGTCAGCGGCCTTTCGCAACCTGGCCTGCAGGCGCAGTAATGCACCGTCGAGCGCGGCCATCTTGTCCTCCGCCGCCGCTTCAGCCCGAATCACCGGCCCGCGGGAATGCACCGTCAACTGGATCCGTAGTGCCCGGTCTGCTTGGCGCGGATTGCGCTCCTGGGTCACCTCGACATCGACCCGGCTCACCCGATCGTCGTGCTTCTCCAACCGGGTCAACTTCTCGGCGACATGCTGACGGAACCGCTCGGACACCTCACAGTGCCGGCTGGTGACGACGACCTCCACGAAGGCAACCTCCTCGAGCGGGGAGGTCGACGCTATCCCCCCTGGCCGCCGCACGAAAGTCCAGCACCCCCCATCTCAGCCGTTCGTGGTCAACCGTTCGTGGTCAACCGTTCGTGGCCAACGGCTGGTGGTGCCGGCGGGTGGCGGCGACAGTGGCCACACCATGCAGTCGCCAGCCGGCGACCAACAGCACCCGCGCCGCCTCGTCGGCGGTTGCTCCGGTGGTGAGAACGTCATCGACGACGAGACGGACGACTGGTCGCCCGTCCGCCAGACGCAGCTGGGCGGGCGCCACGCTGCCGGCACGGAGCGCGCCGTGCAGATTCGCCGCACGCTCCGCAGCCGACAACCCTGCCTGGTCACGCACGCTGCGCCGATGCCCCAGCCGGCGGACCACTCGCACGTCCCGCCCGCGGCGCCGCAGCAGCCGGGCGGCAGCACACGCCAGGTCGGCAACCGGATCCCGCCCGCGCCGGCGGACGCTGACTCGGGAGGACGGCACCGGCACCAGTTCGGTTGGCCGCCCGCCAGCAGCGTCGGACCGGTCGACGATGTGCTCCACCACGACCGCCAGCGTTCGCCCCAACGGCTCAGCCAGGTCGGCCCTGCCGGAGTCCTTGTAGGCGACCACCAAGCGGCGTACGAGACCGCCGTAGTCCATGCCGGCGTACGGCGTCACCCCCGCCACTGCCAGCGCTCGTGGTGGCGGGTCGGGCCAGCACTGAAACGGACGCGGCTGCAATTCGCCCCGGCATATTGGGCACAGGACAGGCCCGGGCCGGCCACATCCGGCGCAGCGCGCTCCGAGCAACAGGTCGGCTGCCGAGGCTGGAAGCGATGCCCGCATGCCAGCAGTCTGGCCCGCTGCGGGCTTAGTGGTGTCCGGTCGTCAGTCGATTGTGGACGAGCATGACTAGTCGGGGTGTCGTGGATGTTTGACTCGAGTTGCGGTCTGCAGACGAGACCACTCAGACTCGCTGTTCAACACGAAAAGCTGCCCACTTCTGGTACCGATCACCGTCTGCGCGTTCACTACTCCTGCATCGGCAAGCTCGTCGGCGCCCACCTGGCCGAGCAGGGCTTCGCCGGTCAGCGCGG
>JACCYS010000287.1 GCA_013696365.1 Nocardioidaceae bacterium | reverse complement strand
TGGTCGGTCGGATCAACGGCGAGGCGGGCAGCATCGGTCCGCAGCCGCTGACCTACCTGCACTCCTCGTATCCCCGCGAGGAGATGGCCGCGCTCTACCGCGCAGCCGACGTCATGGTCGTCACCCCGTTGCGCGATGGGATGAATCTGGTGGCCAAGGAGTTCGTCGCATGTCGGGTCGACGGCGCGGGCGCACTGGTGCTCAGCGAGTTCGCCGGTGCGGCCGACGAGCTCAAACAGGCGTTCCTGGTGAACCCGTACGACATCAACGGGATGAAGGCGGGGATGTTGGCCGCGATGCGTTCGGACAGTCGCGAGCTCGCCAAGCGGATGCGGGCGATGCGCAAGCAGGTCACCGAGCACGACATCAGCGCGTGGGCCGACGATTTCCTCACTGAGCTGCGGCGCGACATCTAGCCAGGTGATCTCCCGGCGGCACCTCGCGAACGGAGCCGTCGAGCACCCGAGCAACGGCCCGCGCGCCCTCGTGCGCGGGCAAGTCCTCGACGGCAACCGGCAGCGGCAGTCGCCAATTTGCCCGCTCGGTGGTGCCCGGCACATTGGGGCGACGCCGCTCGGCGACCGCGTCCTCGAGGGTGGCGGCGAGCAGCACCGACGGCGCCCGGGCCAGCAGCCGATGCGCGGCCAGCACCGCGTCGGCATCCGAGGCGGTGTCCTCCAGAGCGGCCGGCTGAACCAACCGGCCGAGGATCTCGGCACGACCTGCCGCCAGCTCGTCGACCGTGCCCAGACCCAGCGCGGCCTGCTCGGCGACATCGGAGCCGCTCCACAGCCCCGCCACCGTCGGCAGGTCGTGGGTGCTCACCGCTGCCATCGACGACGGCTGCCAGGACACCGGGTCCTCATCTTCAAACCACAAGACCTTGTACGACAGCACGTCGTGGTCTGCCAGCGTCTCGCGCACCCCGGGCTCGACGGTGCCGAGATCCTCCCCGACGACCAACGCCCCGGCACGGTGGCTCTCGAGGGCGACGATGTCGAGCATCTCGGCGCTGGGGTAGCGGACGTACGCGCCGTCGACCGGTGAGCCGCCAGCCGGCACCCACCACAGCCGAAACAGCCCCATCACATGGTCGATCCGGATGCCACCGGCGCCTGCCATCGTCGCCCGCAGCGACTGGATGAACGGCTCATACTCCGCAGCCTGCAGCCGCCAGGGCACCAGCGGCGGTGAACCCCAGTCCTGGCCAGTTGCATTGAACGCGTCTGGCGGGGCGCCGACGTAGACATCGTCTGCCAGCTGGTCCTGCCACGCCCAGGCGTCGGCGCCGGATCCACCGACGCCGATCGGCAGGTCCTGGATGACGGTCATCTCACCGGTCGCGGCCCGCAGTTGCAGGTCAAGCACCCACTGCAGCCAGGCGTAGAAGGCGACCTCGTCGGCGTGCTCGGCGGCGAAAGCGGCGACGGCGTCTGAGTGCGGGTGGCGCAGCGGCTCGGGCCAGGTGCGCCAGTCTGCGCCCATCTGGTCCGCGAGCACACACCAAATCGCGAACTCTTGCAGGGCCGTCCCCTGCTCGGCGCGCCACTGCGCCGCTATCGGGCACTCGTCGACCGCATCGGAGATCGTTCGCAGAGCCGCGCGCTTGACCGACCAGACGGCGTCGCGGGACACGTCGTCGCTGGGCAGCGCGTCGGCCTGCTCCTCGAACGGGGTGATGTCGACCTCGCCGGCGCCCGGGGCCTGGCCGACGCAGATGTAGATCGGGTTCAAAAAGCGGCGGGTCGCCGGCAGGTAGGGGCTGGTCTCTTGCGGCGTTGTTGGCGCCACCGCGTGCAGCGGGTTGATCAACAAGAAGCCGGCACCGAGGCTCTGCGCCCACTCCCGGACAGCGCGCAGGTCGCCCAGGTCGCCGATGCCCCAGCTGTTCAGCGAGCGCAGCGCATACAGCTGCACAGTCCAACCCCATGCCCGACCTGCCGACGGCAGACAACACCGGCCGGGCGATACGATCAACCGCCGTTCGGTGCCCTGCACCGGCCGCACTCGGTGGTAGCCAAGGGGAAAATCGGCCGCGAGCGTGCCGGACTCGAGGCGTTGAACGCTGCCGTCCTCGCAGCGGACCTCGGCAACGCGGCCCTGCTGCGGATGTAACTCGGGGGGCAGATCGTTGCCCGGTCTAGTCACCACCGGTCGCCGCCCGGCCAGGTCGGCCGGCGGATCGCCGATGGC
>JACCYS010000219.1 GCA_013696365.1 Nocardioidaceae bacterium | reverse complement strand
CGACGACCGCGCCGAGCTGGACCGGTTGCTGGCTCGGTCGGCGCAGCGGGCTCAGGCGATCGCTGAGCAGACGTTGACCGAGGTGTACGACCGTGTGGGGTTTCTTGCCCCGGCGCGCTGACGTCATTTTGTCTGTGTGGAGCGCAGCGGCTGGCTAGGGTGGTGTTGTGGCTGTGATTGGGGTCGCCATCGCGGTTCCCGAGCCGTACGGAACCCAGTTGCGCGAGCAGCGAGAGTCTTTCGGTGACCGGCAGGCGCAAAGCTTCCCCACGCATATCACCCTGGTGCCGCCGACCCGGGTGGCAGACGGCGACGGTGACCTGGTCTTCGTCGAGGACCACTTGACAGCCGTGGCGGACCGGAACCAGGCGTTTTCGGTGCGGTTGCGGGGCACCGGCACCTTCCGACCTGTCTCGCCGGTGGTGTTCGTAGCCGTAGCCGCCGGGATCTCCGAATGTGAGTTGTTGGCGAGCGACATCCGCACCGGTCCGTTGGCGCTGCGGCTGCCGTTTCCGTACCACCCACACGTCACGGTGGCGCACGACGTCGACGAACGCGGCCTGGACCGGGCATTCGACACGCTGGCCACCTACGAGTGCGAGTTCGGCGTCGAGGACTTCGGCCTGTACGTGCACGACGGCGAGCAGGGCTGGGGCCGCCGTCGCGGCTTCGCGCTGGGCGCGGTGCGCACGTGAGCGGCGTGGTCGACAAGGTCAAGTCCGTGGCGGCGACCGCGCGGCAGCGGACGCCACTGGTTGAGCACCTGCTCGCGATGGTGCAGCACTATGGCAAGGTCGACGGCTCGATATTGGCTGGCGGGGTCACCTACTTCGCGTTCCTGTCGTTCTTTCCGCTGCTTGCGTTGGGGTTTGCGGCCGTCGGGTTCGTGTCCGGCATCGTCCCCGCCGTCCGTGACACCCTGACCGACGCTTTGGTGCAAGCATTTCCCGGGATCGTCGCTCGGGAGTGTGCGGCTGACCAGACGGGGTGCATCTCGCTGAGCACCTTCGAGAACTCCGCAGGGGCGGCATCGATCATTGGGGCCGTTGGTCTGCTTGTGGTAGGGCTCAACTGGTTGTCGGCGTTACAGACGTCGCTGGCCGACGTGTTCGGCATACCGGCGCACGAGCGGCGTAACATCGTGGTCGGCAAGGCGATCGATCTTGCTGCTCTCGTGGTGCTCGGATTGACGCTGATTGTGTCGGTGGCGGTTTCCAGCACGGTTGCGACCCTGGTGCCGGCTGTCGTCACGGCCATCGGCTTGGACGGCGTGCCCGGTATGTCGTTGCTGTTTGGTCTGCTCGGTCTGGTGCTCGGGATAGCGTCGAGCACGCTCCTGTTCCTGGTGATGTTCCGGTTGCTGGCAGCCGATGCAGGGGTTGACCCGCGAGACCGGCGCAATGCGGCCATCGTCGCTGGGGTCGGCTTCGAGGCGCTGAAGCTTGTGGCGGCAACGCTGGTGTCGCTGACCCTGGGCAACCCCGCCTTTGCCACCCTCGGCGTTGCGCTGGTGCTGCTGGTGTGGATGAACTACTTTTCCCGGCTGGTGCTGTATGCCGCCGCCTGGGCAGCCGTCGCCAACGACGTTCACGAGGCCCGCGCGGAGCGCACCAGCGGTGCCGGCGTCGAGGAACTGCACACTGCTGCGCTGCCTGGAGCGGTCCCGGTGCCGGCGGGGACCGGGTTGGCTGCCGATCCTGCGCCCGACGAGGTCGGCTCCTTCGTACGCGGGCTGGGGGTCGGCGCTGCAGTTGTCGGCGCCGTGTGGGCGACCGCCCGGATCCGTTCGCCCGGCGACTGACCCACGCGTCAACTGCCCCCACCGCGCGCCCCCGCCGCGCGCCACGTAAACGTTGCTCGCGGACCCTTCACGTGGCGCGCATGCCTCGTAAAGGGTCAGTCCGCCACGTAAACGTGGCGCGCGTGGCGTGCGTGGGACCGCGTGGCGCGTGCGCAGCCGGCCGTACGACCGGTCAGCGGAAGATCAGCGCCCGCTTCACCTCTTGGATCGCCTTGGTGACCTCGATGCCACGGGGACAGGCGTCAGTGCAGTTGAAGGTCGTACGACAGCGCCACACGCCTTCGCGGTCGTTCAGGATCTCCAGCCGCTCGGCGCCGCCGGCGTCCCGGCTGTCGAAGATGAACCGGTGCGCCCCGACGATCGCCTGCGGGCCGAAGTACTGCCCGTCGTTCCAGTAGACCGGGCACGAGGTGGTACAGGCTGCGCACAGGATGCATTTGGTGGTGTCGTCGAAGCGCTCCCGGTCGGACTGGCTCTGCAGCCGCTCCCGGGTCGGCTCGTGGCCGTCGGTGACCAGGAACGGCATCACCGAGCGGTACGCGGCGAAGAACGGCTCCATGTCCACGACCAGATCCTTGAGCACCGGCAGCCCCTTGATCGGCTCGACGGTGATCGGCTTGGTCGGGTCGATGTCCTTCACCAGCGTCTTGCAGGCCAGCCGGTTGCGCCCGTTGATGCGCATAGCGTCCGACCCGCAGACGCCGTGCGCACACGAGCGTCGGAAGGTGAGCGTGCCGTCGACCTCCCACTTGATCGTGTGCAAGGCATCCAGCACCCGGTCGGTGGGCTGGACGGAGACCTCAAAGCTTTGCCATGACGGCTCGTCGACCGTCTCCGGGTTGAAGCGGCGGATGGTGAGGGTGACATCCATGTCAGCACTTGCGCTCCATGGGCTGATAACGGGTCTGCACGACCGGCTTGTAGTCCAGCCGGATCGTGGCGCTGCCGTCGGACTCGACCTGCCGGTACGCCATCGTGTGCCGCATGAAGTTCACGTCGTCGCGGTGTGGATAGTCCTCACGGAAATGCCCCCCACGCGACTCTTGGCGGGCCAACGCCGAGGCCACCAGCAACTCCGCGAGGTCGATCAGGAAGCCGAGCTCGACGGCCTCCAGCAGGTCGGTGTTGAACCGCCGGCCCTTGTCCTGCACCGACACCCGCCCGTACCGCTCACGCAGACCCTCGATGTCGCCGAGTGCCTGCTTGAGTGAGCCCTCGGTGCGGTAGACCTGCGCGTTCAGGTCCATCGTCTCCTGCAACGCCGCGCGGATCGCGGCCACTCGCTCGCCACCCTCGCTGGCACGGATGCCCTCAAGCATGGCCACCACCGGACCTGCCGGATCCTCGGGTGGGTCCGGCAGGGTCACGGTCAACGCGTGCTCGGCTGCAGCGATGCCGGCCCGCTTGCCGAAGACGTTGATGTCGAGCAGCGAGTTGGTGCCCAGCCGGTTGGACCCGTGCACCGACACGCACGCCACCTCGCCGGCCGCATACAGCCCCGGCACCGCGGTGGTGTTGTCGCGCAGCACTTGGCCGGTGATGTCGGTCGGGATGCCGCCCATCGCGTAGTGCGCCGTCGGGAAGACCGGGATCGGCTCGTCGTACGGCTCGACACCGAGATAGGTCCGGGCAAACTCGGTGATGTCGGGCAGCTTGGCGTCGATCTGCTCCTTGGGCAGGTGGGTCAGGTCCAGCAGCACGTACGCCTTGTCCGGCCCGACCCCACGCCCCTCGCGCACCTCGTTGGCCATCGCGCGGGCCACCATGTCGCGCGGCGCCAGGTCCTTGATCGTGGGGGCATAGCGCTCCATGAAGCGCTCGCCGTCGGCGTTGCGCAAAATGCCGCCCTCACCGCGGGCCGCCTCGCTGAGCAGCACGCCGAGACCGGCCAAGCCGGTGGGGTGGAACTGGTAGAACTCCATGTCCTCCAGGGGCAGCCCGCGGCGATACACGATGCCCATCCCGTCGCCGGTCAGGGTGTGCGCGTTGGATGTCGTCCGGAAGACCTTGCCGAACCCGCCGGTGGCGAACACGACGGACTTCGCCCGAAACGTATGGATCTCGCCGGTCGCCAGGTCGTAGGCGATGACGCCGGCCACCTGGCTATCCGGGCCATCGGTCATCAGCAGGTCGAGCACGTAGTACTCGTCGAAGAACTCGATGTTGCGGCGCAGGCACTGCTGGTAGAGCGTCTGCAAGATCATGTGGCCGGTGCGGTCCGCGGCGAAGCACGATCGGCGCACCGCGGCTTCACCGTGCTTGCGGGTGTGCCCGCCGAAGCGCCGCTGGTCGATGCGGCCCTCGGGGGTGCGGTTGAACGGCAGCCCCATCTTCTCCAAGTCAAGGACGGCGTCGATCGCCTCGCGGCACATCACCTCGGCGGCGTCCTGGTCCACCAGATAGTCGCCACCCTTGACGGTGTCGAAGGTGTGCCACTCCCAGTTGTCGTCCTCAACGTTGGCCAGCGCGGCGCACATGCCTCCCTGCGCGGCGCCGGTGTGTGATCTGGTCGGATAGAGCTTGGTCAGCACAGCAGTACGCGCTCGGTCACCAGACTCCAGAGCCGCGCGCATACCTGCTCCCCCGGCACCGACGATCAGCACATCGAAGATGTGCGCGTGCCGCGCCAGAGTGGTGTCGTCCTCAGCCATGCCGCATCACTCCGAACACACCGACAGCGTTGATCCCGCCGCGCACGGGTCGAAGGTGAAGATCGTCAAGGTGCCAAGGACCAGCACCACGAACGACGCGGTGTACAAGGCCGCCTTGAGCAGCATCCGGGTGCTGTTCCTACTGGCGTAGTCGTTGATCAGGGTGCGCATACCGTTGGCGCCGTGCACCTGGGCGAGCCACAGCATCGCCAGATCCCAGAACTGCCAGAACGGGTTGGCCCACTTGCCGGCCACGAAGGCGAAGTCGATGCGCTCGATGCCCTCGCCGATCATCAGGTTGACGAACAGGTGGCCGAGGATCAGCGACACCAGCAGCACACCGGACAGCCGCATGAACAGCCAGCCGATCATCTCCGGGTGCAGGCCGGGCCCCCGTGCCTTGCGGCTGCGTGGAGCCGGCGGCGGCCCCGCGGTCGTCGAGTCGCTGACAGTGCTGGACATCAGAAGGCGTTCATCAGGTGGCGGACCACGAACGGCACGAACAAGGCGACCCAGATGACCACCACAGCCACCGACATGTGTCGCTGATAGCGCGGACCCTGCGACCAGAAGTCGACCGCAACCACCCGCAGCCCGTTGAAGGCGTGGAACAGCACGCCTGCCACCAGGCCGACCTCCATCAGCGCCACGACCGGCGTCTTGTATGTCTCCAGCGCCGTGTTGTAGGCCTCGGGAGACACATTGACCAGGGCGGTGTCGATCACGTGCGCAAAAAGGAAGAAGAAGAGCATCACCCCAGTGATGCGGTGAGCAACCCACGTCCACATGCCATCGCGGCCTCGGTACAGGGTACCGGCAGGGGCGCTGGGCAACGCGCTGGGCAACGTACGGTCCTCCTGCGGGGTGACGGCAGGTCCCCGTTGACCGGCGCGTGAAGATTAAGATAACCCTGGTCAGGAGGCCTCCGCGCGCTCAATCAGTGTGAGAAAACCCGCATCGATCGGCCAGGCTGCGGTGCAGGTGCAGCATCGCGTCCACCGACGCGGCCCACGGATAGGTCTCGGCCCGCTCCCGTGCGGCCCGGCGCAGCGCACCGCGGTCACGGCCGGCGAGCCGCAGCACGGCGTCGGCGAGTTGCTCGGGGTCGGGAGGCGCCCACGCCCCGCATCGCGCGTCCACCAACTCGCGGCCACCCCCTCGGTCGGCGGTGACCACCGGGACGCCACAGGCCAGCGCCTCCAGTACCGCGAGGCCGAAGGTCTCGCCCGGGCAGACCGACAGCGCCACGTCAGCAGCGCTGATCGTGGCCGCCAGCGCTGACCTGTCGGCCAGGTGACCGTGAAAGCGCACCGGCGCCCCGTCCGCCTCGGCTTCCAACTCTCGCCGGTGCGGGCCGTCACCGTAGACGTCGAGCCGCGTCGGTACTCCGCGCCGGTGCAGCGCCAACGCGGTGCGGGCGGCCAGGTGTGGGCTCTTCTCCCGCGACAACCTGCCCACATGCACCAACCGCAGCACACCGTCTGTGCGCGGCGGGCGGACCACAGCCGGGCGGAACGTGTCGAGGTCCACCCCGAGCGGCACGTGATGCACCTTGGCCTGGGTGGCCAGCGGGTACTCCGCCGCCGCGTATCGCGAGGTGGTGACGATCGCGTCAAACTGCCGGGCCAGCAGCCGGTACAGCAGCCCGACACCGTGGCCGACCCCCCGCACCCAGCCGCTGCGGACCCAACCGCTGCGCAGGGTGAGCATCGCATCCAGCCGTTCGTGGCTGAACAACACCGACGGCAACTGCCGGCGGCGGGCCCAGCTCGTCAGCGGCACGAACGTCGACTTGTCCGACAGCTCCAGCGAGGTCGGCCCGAAGTCGGTCAGCAGCTCGATCACCCGCCACGGCTCGACCACCAGCCGGTAGCCACCACCGACCTGCGGGCCGCGCAGCTGCACGACCCTGTTGGCGCCGTCGCTGACCACCTCGTCGACTGGGCCCGGCAGGACGAGCAGCCGCCGGGCACCAGCCTCCACATAACCGCGGCCCAGCGCGTCCAGTGCGGTCTTGACCCCGCCGGACGTCGGTCCGACGAAGTTGGCCAGCTGAGCGATGGCGACGCTCACGCTGCCGGCAGCGAGTGGCTCGAGTTCGCCTGCCGTGCCCGGAGTACCCCGCTGTAGTGCTGGTCGACCAGTCGCCTGACCAGCGACCCCCAGTCGCGGTCCGCCACCGCCTCCCGACCTGCCGCGGCCAGCTCGGTACGCAGCGCCGCATTGCGGACCAGCTGGTTGACGGCCGTGGGCAGACCACCCTGCTGGCCCGGATGGAACAACAGACCGGTCCGGCCGGGGTCGACCAGGTCGAGCGGGCCACCGGCCGCCGGTGCCACCACGGCAACGCCGCTGGCCTGTGCTTCCTGCACCGTCTGGCAAAAGGTCTCGGTGTCGCCGGTGTGCACGAAGACGTCGAGCGAGGCCAATGCGGTGGCCAGCTCCTCGCCGCGCAGCATGCCGAGGAATGTGGCAGTCGGCAGCGCCTGTTCCAGTTCGCGTCGGGCTGGCCCGTCACCCACCACGACCAGGCGCACGCCGGGGGTGCCCGCGAGGGCCGTCAACCGGTGCACCTGCTTTTCGTGCGCCAGCCGCCCGACGTATCCGACGGCGACCTCACCGCCCGGGCACCAGTGTCGGTGCATTTCCCGGTCGCGGCGATGAGGATCGAAGAGGTCGAGGGAGACACCACGTCCCCACAGGTGCAGGTCGGGCACGCCCAGCGCCGCCAGTTGGGCGTACGACGCCCGCGACGGTACCAACGTGCGGTCGACCCTGCAGTGCAGCCGCCGCACCCATGCCTCGGCCACGGCGTCCGGGCGAAGCAGCGGTGCACGTGCCACCCGATAGCTGCGCGCGAAGCCGGCGACGTCGGTCTGGAAGACGGCCACGGTGGGGATGCCGCGGCGCCTGGCGGCTCGCAGACCGCTGGCGCCAAGGACGAACGGCGACGCCAGGTGCACCACGTCCGGCGCGAAATCATCGATGGCCTCCGCCAACGCGAGGTCTGGGAGCCCGATCACGAACGAGCGGTAGCCGGGCAGGGTGATACCGCGCACCCGGACGACCCGGCTCCGGCTGTGCCAGGTCGACCCCTCACCGGGGGCGATCACGAGCACTGTGTGGCCGAGGAGCTCAAGCTGCTCGATCAGGTGGCGCACCGAGTTGGTGACGCCGTTGACGTGGGGGAGGAAGGACTCGGTGACGATGGCGACCCGCAGTCGACTCTGCACGCCCTTCACGGTCACCTGGGCAGATGTCGAGACACCCAGGTGCAGGCAAATGTCGCACGAACAGCAGGTGCGTGACCTGCTCCCCGCCGCTGACGCCGGGTCGCTAGCCTGTGCTGGCATGAGGGTCGCAGGATGAGCGAAACCGAGTCGGGGCTGCCGTTCGAGCCGGTCTACGGGCCGCAGACGCTGTCGGGTTGGGACCCCGACACCCAGCTGGGCCAGCCGGGCGAGTTCCCGTACACCCGCGGCGTCTACCCGACGATGTACACCGGCCGGCCGTGGACGATGCGCCAGTACGCAGGTTTCGGCACCGCGACCGAGTCCAACGCCCGGTATCACCAGCTGATCGAGCACGGCACGACCGGGTTGTCGGTGGCGTTCGACCTGCCCACCCAGATGGGTTACGACTCCGACGCCCCGCTGGCCGGCGGCGAGGTTGGCAAGGTCGGTGTGGCGATCGATTCGATCGACGACATGCGCACGCTGTTCGACAAGATCCCGCTCGGCGAGGTGTCCACCTCGATGACGATCAACGCCCCCGCCGCACTGCTGCTGCTGTTGTACGAGTTGGTCGCCGAGGAACAGGGTGTGGACGCCGGCATGCTCACCGGCACCATCCAGAACGACGTGCTGAAGGAGTACATCGCCCGCGGCACCTACATCTACCCACCCGCAGAGTCGCTGCGGCTGGTCACGGATATCTTTCGTTACTGCGGCGAGCACCTGCCACGGTGGAACACCATCTCCATTTCCGGCTATCACATGGCCGAGGCCGGGGCCACCCCTGCGCAGGAGATCGCGTTCACGCTGTCCAATGGCATCGAGTACGTGCGCGCCGCGGTGGCCGCGGGACAGGACGTGGACACCTTCGCCCCGCGGCTGGCGTTCTTCTTCGTGTCCCGGACGACGCTGCTGGAGGAGGTGGCGAAGTTTCGTGCCGCCCGGCGGATCTGGGCCCGGGTGATGAGCGAGGAGTTCGGTGCGACAAACCCCAAGTCGCTGATGCTGCGCTTCCACACCCAGACCGCTGGCGTTCAGCTCACCGCACAACAACCCGAGGTCAACCTTGTCAGGGTGGCCGTGCAAGGGCTGGCGGCAGTCCTCGGGGGCACCCAGTCGCTGCACACCAACGCCTTCGACGAGGCGATCGCGCTGCCGAGTGAGAAGGCCGCCCGGCTCGCGCTGCGTACCCAGCAGGTGCTGGCCTACGAGACCGACGTCGCCAAGACCGTCGACCCGTTCGCCGGCTCTTACGCGGTGGAGGCGCTCACCGATCAGGTCGAAGGCGCCGCGCGTGACCTGATGGCGCGCGTCGACGAGCTGGGCGGAGCGGTTCAGGCAATCGAGCATGGCTTCCAGAAGAACGAGATCGAGAAGTCCGCCTACGCCATCGCTACCGAAATCGATGCAGGCGAGCGGGTGGTCGTCGGGGTCAACAAGTACCGCTCGGAGGCGGAGGAGCCGTTCGAGTTACTGCGCAGCGACCCGACGCTGGAGGCGCAGCAGACGGAGCGGCTGACGGTATTGCGTTCCGAGCGGGACAACGAGGCCGTCGAACGGCACCTGGCAGCGCTCCGCGAGTGCGCGTCGCGTCCCGGTGGGCACGACAGCAACGTGCTGCATCCGATGAAGGAGGCGTTGCGCGCCCGTGCGACCGTCGGCGAGGTCTGCGACACCCTGCGCGAGGTCTGGGGCGTGTACTCCCCGCCGGACGCGTTCTGAGCCCGGCGAGGCCGGTGGCCGCCGCCGAGACGGCCAAGGTGGCGGTGGCCGCCGTCTTCGTGCTCAACGGGGTGGCGATGGCCGCGCTGCTTTCCCGCGTGCCGGCCGTGCGGGACGCTCTGGGGCTGTCTGCCGGCGGCCTTGGGCTGTTGCTGCTCGCATTGTCGGCCGGCACGCTGACAGCGCTGCCATTGTCCGGGTTGGTGGTTGACCGACTGGGTGCTGGACGGACTGTGCAGGTGGCTGCTGTGGTGGTGACCGCCGGTTTCGGGACGATCGCGGTCGGCCTGGGTGCCGCGTCGGTCGCCACAGTGGCCGTCGGACTCGCCGTGTATGGCGCCGGCACCAGCTCGTGGGACGTGGCAATGAACGTTGAGGGAGCCGCGGTCGAGCGACAGCTTGGCCGAACCCTGATGCCGCGGCTGCACGCCGGGTTCAGCCTGGGCACCGTGGCCGGTGCTTTGCTTGGGGCGGGTGCCGCGGCGACCGCCGTGTCGTTACCGGTGCAGCTCGCCGTCGTCGGACCTGCGTGCCTGCTCGGCGCGGCGCTAGCCGTCCGCCGATTCAAGACCGCTAGCGCGCCGAATGTGAACATCGCGGCGGGTGTCAGCGGCGTGTCCTGGGCCTGGCGGGAGTCCCGGACGCTGCTCATCGGCCTGATGGTGTTCGCCTTCGCGCTGACCGAGGGAATCGCCAACGACTGGTTGGCGCTGGCACTGGTCGATGGGCACGGTTCCTCCGAGGCAATCGGCGCGCTCGGGTACGGCACCTTCGTGACCGCCATGACCCTCGGCCGGCTCGTCGGCGGCAGCTTCTTGGACCGGCTCGGCCGGGTCCCGGTGCTCCGCAGCACCGCGCTGCTCGCGATGGCCGGGGTCGGCGTCGTCGTGCTCGCAGGTCCGCTGGGTTGGGTGCTGCTGGGCGCTGTCTGCTGGGGGCTGGGTGCCTCGCTCGGTTTCCCGGTCGGCATGAGCGCGGCCGCCGACGAGCCGGCCCGGGCCGCGGGTCGGGTCGCGGTGGTGAGCTCGATCGGCTACACCGCCTTCCTCGCCGGCCCGCCCCTGGTCGGCTTTCTGGCTGACGGGTTCGGTGTGTTGCAGGGCCTGCTCGTCGTCTTGGTCGCGGCCGGCGTCGGCGCCGTGGCGGCCGCCTCCGCCCGCGCGCCGCTACCGGTCAACGAGCCGTTCGGTCGATAGCGTGCTATGCGAACTCCCTTCAAGGTGTGAGGGGAGCCGACGACGAGGGAGAAAGCATGAGCGACAAGGACCCGTATGGCGACACGCCACCGTCATCTGGCGGCCAGCCGCCCTCGTACGGCGAACAACCGTCCTATGGCGATCAGCCAACGGCCTCTGGTGACCAGCCGTCGGCCGGCGGCGGGCAACCCCCCCAGTACGGCGGTCCGCCCCCGCAGGGGGGTGGCCACAGCCCGTGGCCGGGTGGGCAGGCCGACGCGTCGAGCGAGGCCAAGGGCTTCTTCGGCGCACTGTTCGACTTCTCCTTCACCCACTTCGTCACGCCGAAGATCGTCAAGGTGGTCTACATCCTGGCCACCGTCGCGCTGGTGCTCTTCTACCTGATCCTCATGCTGAGCGGCCTGTTCAGCGACGAACCGCTGGTCGGAGTGCTGGTCCTGCTGCTTGGCTGGATCCCGCTCCTGGTCTACCTCGCGCTGGTCCGGATGACGCTGGAGTTCTACTTCGCGCTCATGCGGATGAGCGAGGACATCCACCAGCGCCTGCCACGCTGACCGGGGACTGCCGTCTACGCTGGATGGATGCCCTCCGAGCCAGCTGGCCAGCCCGACCTCGTGGCCAGCCTGACCGGGGAGCTCGACAGCCGGGTCCGCGAGCTGGCGCTGTTCCGCCGCGACCTGCATGCGCACCCAGAGCTGGCCTGGCAGGAGGGCCGCACCACCGACACGATCGCCGCGCGGCTGGAGGCCGCCGACCTGGCCGTCAAACGGCTGGACACCAGTGGCCTGGTGGCCGAGGTCGGCCCAGACGAGGGCCCTGTGGTGGCGCTGCGGGCAGACCTCGATGCGCTCGCCGTGCCGGACACCACCAGCGACCCCTGGCGGTCGACGGTGCCCGACGTCGCGCACGCCTGCGGCCACGACGTGCACGCTGCGGCTCTCACCGGTGCGGGCGTGGCGCTTGCGGGGGTGCACGCTCAGCACCCGCTGCCGACCCGCGTCCGGCTGCTGTTCCAGCCCGCCGAAGAGGTGATGCCCGGTGGCGCCAAAGCACTCATCGCCGCCGGCGCCCTCGAGGGCGTGGAGCGTATCTATGCGCTGCACTGCGACCCCACTCTCGACGTCGGGCAGGTCGGCCTGCGGGTAGGGCCGCTCACGGGCGCCTCGGATGCGATCACGATCACCCTCGCCGGCCGCGGCGGGCATACCTCGCGCCCGCACCTGACCGAGGACCTGACGTTCGCTCTGGGGGTGCTGATCACCCAGCTGCCGTCCGCGCTGTCCCGCCGTCTCGACCCCCGCGCAGGTGCCAGCCTGGTCTGGGGCGCGGTGCACGCCGGGGAGGCGCTGAACGTGATCCCCGCGCGCGGTCGGGTCGGCGGCACTCTGCGAATGCTCGATGCCAGCGCCTGGCATGAGGCCGAGCACCTGGTCCGCCGGCTGGTGCGTGACCTCGCCGCACCGTACGGAGTGACCGCCGACGTCGACTATGTCCGCGGCGTGCCGCCGGTGGTCAACGACAAGGCCGCGACCGACGAGCTCGGCGATGCGGTGTCGGCAATTTTGGGCCCGACCGCGTTGGTGCCGACCAGCCAGAGTCTCGGCGGTGAGGACTTCGCCTGGTACGTGGAGCACGTGCCGGGCGCCATGGGCCGCCTCGGCACCCGAACTCCGGGCGGCCCCACGTATGACCTGCACCAAGGAGATCTGCGGATCGACGAGCGCGCCACGGTCGTTGCCGCGAAGGTGTTGGCCGCGGCCGCCCTGTCGGTGCCGATCACGTAACAATCTGTTGCACGAGCGGCCAGACTGGTGACGGCCTGTCTGTGCGTGCTTCTAGGATGCCTGCTAGGCGTCTCCGGCGGGGAGGCGCGCGATCTTGGGAGGGACTGTGCTCCTCAGGGCACGCTTCGTCGTCGGCCTCAGCGCCGCGGCACTGGTGTTGGCCGGCTGTGCCGGTGGTGAGTCCAGTGGCGGTGGCAGCAGCAGTGACAGCGGCGGGTCCAGCGAGGGTGAGGCGAGCAGCGCCGACGTCTGTGAGAGCGCCGACGGCGACGGCCCCAAGATCGGACTCGCCTACGACGTGGGCGGCCGCGGCGACCAGTCCTTCAACGACTCCGCCTATGCCGGGCTGAAGCAGGTCGTCACCGACCTCGACGGCACCTGCACCGAGGCGGAGGCGCAGAACGGCGAGGACGAGGCTGCCCGTGAGGAGCGGCTGCGCCAGCTCGCCGAGGCCGGCCACGAGACCATCGTCGCCGTCGGCTTCATCTACGGTGCGTCGGTGTACACCGTCGCACCGGACTATCCCGAGGTGAACTTCGGGATCATCGACGGTGCCCCGCCCGAGGGTGTCGACCTTCTTCCTAACGTCGCCAACATCGGCTTCGCCGCGAACCAGGGATCGTTCCTGGTCGGGGCCGCTGCCGCGTTGACCACCGAGAGCGACACCATCGGCTTCGTCGGCGGTCTCGACATCCCCCTCATCCAGGACTTCGAGCTTGGCTATGTCGCTGGCGCCGAGGAGGTCAACCCCGACGTCGAGATCGAGAGCCAATACCTGTCCCAAGACGATGCGGCTGCCGGTTTCGAGAACCCGTCGGGCGGCAACACCACCGCCACCGGCATGTACGACAAGGGCGCTGACGTGGTGTTCCATGCCGCCGGCAAGTCTGGGCTCGGTGTCTTCGACGCGGCGGTTACCGCCGGCGAGGGCAACTGGGCGATCGGTGTCGACTCTGACCAGTACCTCACCGCCAGCCCCGAGCAGCAGCCGCGGATCCTTACCTCGATGCTCAAGCGGGTCGACGTCGGCGTGATCGAGTACGTCACCGGGGTGGCCGACGCGGCCGAGGGTGGCGAGGCGCCGAACGGCTTCGTCACCTACGACCTGGCCAGCGATGGCGTGGGGTACGCGACCTCCGGTGACTTCCTGTCCCAAGACGTCCTCGACCAGCTCGAGGAGCTCAAGCAGCAGATCATCGACGGTGACATCAAGGTGCCGTCGGCGTTCGAGTGACTCCGAGCACGGGCGGGTCGACGAGCGCGGAGGATCGATGAGCAAGACGGTGACAGCGACCGCTGCCGTCCGTCTGACCGGTATCGCCAAGCGGTTCCCCGGGGTCATCGCCAACCACGACGTCGACGTCACCATCACACCCGGCACCGTCCATGCCCTGGTGGGCGAGAACGGTGCCGGCAAGTCGACGCTGATGAAGATCCTGTACGGCGTACAGAAACCCGACGACGGCACGATCAGTGTCGGCGGGGAGCAGGTCACCTTCGCTTCACCGGCCGACGCCATCAGCCAGGGCATCGGCATGGTCTTCCAGCACTTCCAGCTGGCCGACAACCTCACCGTTCTCGAGAACGTGGTCCTCGGCGCCGAGAAGCTGCACGGCATCAAGCAGCAGGCGAGGGACGAGATCGAGCGGCTCTCGTCCGCGTACGGCTTCGGCCTCGATCCCGAGGAGCTGGTCGAGTCCCTCGGGGTCGGCCAGCGGCAGCGGGTCGAGATCCTGAAGGTGCTGTATCGCGGCGCCCGCATCATCATCTTGGACGAGCCCACTGCGGTACTGGTGCCGCAGGAGGTGGATGCGCTCTTCGCGAACCTGCGCGAGCTCAAGCGTGAGGGGCACACCCTGGTCTTCATCTCGCATAAGCTCGACGAGGTGCTCGCGGTCGCCGACGAGATCACGGTGCTGCGCCGGGGCACGACAGTCGCCACGGTGGAGCCGTCGTCGGTCACCGCGCATGACCTGGCCGAGCTGATGGTCGGGGCCGAGCTGCCGAGCCCGAGCACGGCGGAGTCGACGGTCACCGACCAGGTGGTGCTCGACGTCGCCGGGCTGCGGGTCGACGACGCAGCCGGCCGCAGCCTGCTGCACGAGGTGTCGCTGCGCATCCACGCCGGCGAGGTGCTCGGCATCGCCGGGGTCGAGGGCAATGGGCAGACCGAGCTAGTCGAGGCTGTGATCGGCATGCGCCCGGCCGCGGCGGGGTCGGTCGCTCTGGGGGGCGACGACGTCACCGGCTGGGACACCCGCCGCCGTCGGGCCGCGGGCATCGGCTACATCCCCGAGGACCGGCACCGGCACGGCCTGTTGTTGGGGGCGCCGCTGTGGGAGAACCGGATCCTCGGCCACCAGACGAGACCGCCGAGCACCCGCGGGGTGTGGATCAACCACCCAGGTGCGGCCGAGGACTCGCAGCGCATCGTTGAGTCCTACGACGTGCGCACCCCCGGGGTGGACACGAACGCGGGCGCGCTGTCGGGCGGGAACCAGCAGAAGTTCATCGTCGGCCGGGAGATGAGCGGCGACCCGGTGCTGCTGGTCGCAGCGCACCCCACCCGGGGCGTCGACGTCGGTGCTCAGGCCGCCATCTGGGACCAGATCCGGGCCGCCCGCCGGCAGGGTCTCGCGGTGCTGCTGGTCTCGGCAGACCTCGACGAGCTGATCGGCCTGTCCGACACCATCCGGGTGGTGCTGCGCGGGCGGTTGACCGACGAGTTCGACCCCCAGACCGTCACGCCACAAGAGCTCGGCTCAGCGATGACCGGCGCCGGGGCGCAGCCGCAGGCCCAGCCATGAGCCGGACCCGCCGGCTGGGGCTGACCCTGGT
>JACCYS010000208.1 GCA_013696365.1 Nocardioidaceae bacterium | reverse complement strand
AAGGCCTGCCACATCGCGTACGTCGCGCTCCCCGGCACGTCCGGTGACGCGGAGGCGTGCGCGGCGAACGCGGAGACCGGCGCCCGGACCAGGTCGCTGCCGAGCCGCTCTTGCAAGACCCTGCCGTACGGCGACAGCAGTGTGCGCGCCAGACCCAACGGCCCACCGTTGCGGGCGAGCGCCTGCGCTCCCGCCGTGATCCGAGCGGCAAGCTGTTGCAGTTGACGGGAGCGGCTGGCGCCCGCCTCCAAGCTGGCGCGCATGGAGCTGACGACGGGCATCGCGTCGTGCATCCAGGCGGCGTAGCGCGCGGCCTCGGCGGGGTCGACCCGCGCGATGGAGTCGACCGTCGCTGCCACGCTGCGGTGGAAGCGCACGATGGTGCCATCGCGGAACACCGCGATGGAGAACGGGTCCATCTCGCGGTAGTCGAGGCCGACCTCGCGCAGCCGGAGCTCTTCAACGATGTCGGTGGCGTTGATGATGTTGTGCGCCGCGGAGTGGGTGTCGAACCGGTAGCCGGGGATCAGCTCGTCGGTACGAGATCCGCCGCCGAGTTTGTCGGCCTGCTCGAGCAGCTGCACCGACCAGCCGGCGCGGGCCAGATAGCAGCCGGCGACCAGGCCGTTGTGTCCACCGCCGACGATGACAGCCTCAGGCACCGAAGCCCTCCCGTGCAGCAGCTCGTCGTAACGCCTCGTCGAAGACCAGCATGCTGTCGCACGCAGGCTCGACCGCGCGCGCGGCCAACGCTGCAGCCAGCTGCACGGCGTCGCCGGATCGCAGCGCGTGGACGGCAGTCACCTGCGCGGCCCTCTCGAGAATCGCGGAAGTGACCGACACGATGACGAAACGCGCGGGTTCGTCGTCGGTGCCGTACCAGTCGGCCTCGAAGTCGTGGACGAGCAGACGTGTCAGGTCGCTGTCCAGCTCGTCCAGTCGATGCTTGCGCCACAGTGCGGATGCCACCTCGACCCGCGACAGCGCGCAGACGACCAGGGTGTCAGCCGAGCGCACCGGTGCGGCATCTGCCTCGTCGGCGTACAGCTTGACGAGCGCCGAGGCGTCGGCGAAGGCGATCACCCGCGGTCGGCGGCGACGATGTCGGACAGTGGAGTGCCGGTACCTGCCGCCCGCCGCGCTCTGCGCACCTTCGCTCGGGGAGGACGCTGCCGAGGAGATCCGGGTGGGGCGAGCAGGCCGGCACGCTCGAGACGCTCCACCAAGGCTGCTCGCGGTGTGCCCGCGGTGGCCGGATCGGTTGCTGCGTCCAGGACTCGGGTGACGTACTCGTTGACGCTCCACCCATGGGTGCCTGCCGCGGCCCGTACCCGCGCGTAGAGCTCGTCACTGGACCGCCATGACATCTGCGCCATGAAAGCATGCTAGCAACCAGGTTGCCCTTGTAGCGCTGTTGCTACGTTTCTCCGTGGTACGCCGTATCAGCCAGCGAGAGCTCCGCAACGGCAGTGGCCAGGTGATGCGCGGCTGCTCCTGTCAACCTGCTGTCCGTTGAGCGATGCGAGGCAGGATCGCCGAGCCAGCGTGGCCGTGGAGTGGGAGCGATGACTCTGCTCGGCGCGACCGGTCTATCTGCTGACCGCACAGCGGGCCGATCAAGGAGCAGCGATGCACATCATCCTCAGTGACTTCATGAGCCTGGACGGCGTTGTGCAGGCGCCTGGCGGCGAGGAGGAGGACACCGACGGCGGGTTCGCCCACGGTGGGTGGTCGATGCCGTACTTCGACCCGGAGGCGATGGGCCCCGTTCTCGACGAGGTCATGGCCACGACCGAGGCGCTGCTGTTCGGCCGGCGTACCTGGCAGACGATGGCCGCCGCCTGGCCCGGGCGCGCCGGCGATCCGTTCGCCGACCGGATGAACGAGATCCCGAAGTACGTCGCGTCGCGCACGCTCACGCAGGACGACCTCACCTGGTCGGGCTCGACCCTGCTGCCCCCCGACGATCTGATCGGCGCGGTGCGCGAACTGCGGGCGCAGGACGGTGGGGGGCTGCAGGTCATGGGCAGCGCCCTCGCTCGCTGCGCAGCTGATCGAGCACGACCTGGTCGACGAGTACCGGCTGATGATCGAGCCGGTCCTGCTC
>JACCYS010000172.1 GCA_013696365.1 Nocardioidaceae bacterium | reverse complement strand
GCGACCACCTGGTCACCGGCTCGGACCAGCTCTGGGCCGAGCAGGGCGGCGGCCTCCACCACACCGGTGGTGGCGCCGGCCAGGTCGTACTCGTCGGCGCTGAGCAGGCCGGGGTGCTCGGCGGTCTCGCCCCCCAGCAAGGCACAGCCGGCGACCACGCAGGCCTCGGCGATGCCGCGCACGATGGCGGCGATGCGCTCGGGGTGCACCCGGCCGCAGGCTATGTAGTCGGTCAGATAGATCGGCTCGGCCCCGCAGACGACCAGGTCGTCGACCAGCATGCCGACCAGGTCGAACCCGATGGTGTCGTGGCGATCCATCGCCTGAGCGATCGCCACCTTGGTGCCGACCCCGTCCGCCGACGTGGCGAGCAGCGGTCGGTCGTAGTGCTTGAGTGCGGAGGCGTCGAACAGGCCGGCGAACCCACCGATGCCACCGACCACCTCGGGGCGGCGGGCCTTGTCGACCCACTCGCGCATCAGCTCGACGGCGCGGTCCCCAGCCTCGATAGACACCCCCGCCGAGGCGTAGTTAGTCACGAGCCGGCTCCGGAAGCACCAGCTCCAGCTCGTGGTCCGGGCTGGGATCAAGACCGTCGCTGGCGGTCTCGGCGTCGGCGTCGGCGTCGGCGTCGAACTCGAGCAGGTGCTTGCCTAGCTGGGTCTCGGGCGGAAGCTTGACCGGATACACCCCGTCGAAGCAGGCACGGCAGAGCTGTGACTTGGGCACATTCGTTGCCGACACCAACTCATCCAGGTCCACATAGGCCAGCGAGTCGGCGCCGATCGACCGGCGGATCTCCTCGGTGCCGAGGCCGTTCGCGATCAGCTCCGCGCGGCTGGCGAAGTCGATGCCGTAGAAGCACGGCCAGCGCACCGGCGGGCTGGAGATGCGCACATGCACCTCCAGCGCACCCGCCTCACGCAGCATCCGCACCAGCGCGCGCTGCGTGTTGCCGCGCACGATCGAGTCATCCACGACGACCAGCCGGCGACCGGCGATGACGTCGCGCAGCGGGTTCAGCTTGAGCCGGATGCCGAGCTGACGGATGGTCTGGCTGGGCTGGATGAAGGTGCGTCCCACGTAGGAGTTCTTGACCAGCCCCTGCCCGTACGGGATGCCGGAAGCCTCAGCGAAGCCAATCGCCGCGGGGGTCCCCGACTCGGGCACCGGGATCACCAGATCGGCATCGGCAGGATGCTCTCGGGCCAGTCGGCGGCCGATATCCACCCGCACCGCGTGCACCCGGCGGTCGGAGATCACGGTGTCCGGTCGTGCCAGATAGACGAACTCGAACAGGCAGCCCTTGGGCGCCTTGTCGGCGAAGGCTCGCGTGCGCAGGCCGTGCTCGTCGACGGCGATCAGCTCGCCGGGCTCCACCTCACGCACGTACGACGCTCCGACGATGTCCAGCGCCGCGGTCTCGCTGGCCACCACCCAGCCGCGCTCGAGCCGACCCAGCACCAGCGGCCGGATACCCTGCGGGTCGCGTGCGGCGTACAACGTGGTCTCGTCCATCCACACCAGCGAGAACGCGCCGCGCAGCGCTTGCAGCACCTCGACCGCCGCATCCTCGAGCGGACGGTCGGGATACGAGGCCAGCAGTGCGCTCATCACGCCGGTGTCGGTGGTCTCACCCTCTCGGGCCCGGGTTGGCAGCTGGCCGGACTCGTCGGCGCGGGCGTCCAGCATGCTGAGCAGGTCGTGGGTGTTGGTGAGGTTGCCGTTGTGGCCGAGAGCGAGTGCACCGACAGCGGTGGACCGGAAGGTGGGCTGGGCATTGATCCAGGTGCTCGCGCCGGTCGTGGAATAGCGGCTGTGGCCGATGGCCAGGTGTCCTTTGAGCGACTCGAGCGTGGGCTCGTCGAACACCTGTGAGACCAGTCCCATGTCCTTGTAGACGAGGATCTGGCGGCCGTTGCTGACCGCGATGCCGGCCGACTCCTGGCCGCGGTGCTGCAACGCGTACAGGCCGAAGTAGGTCAGCTTGGCGACATCCTCGCCGGGCGCCCACACCCCGAACACCCCGCAGGCGTCTTGCGGTCCGGCGTCGTCGGGGTCCAGCTCGAGCGTCAGTCGACCGTCTCCGCCAGGCACGGGCGCCATCGTACGCGCCGCCGCGGCC
>JACCYS010000312.1 GCA_013696365.1 Nocardioidaceae bacterium | reverse complement strand
TTCCTTCTGCTGCTCGGTGTGGCGCGAGGCCTGACCGACAGAGGGGGCGGCGCTACCGGGTCGCGACACTCGCTTGAACGGCAGATCGCCCAGCTCAGGGGCCAGGTTGAGGGCCATATGCGGCCAGGCCCCCATGTTCGCTGGCTCGTCTTGCACCCACCGCACTTCACGCAGGTTAGGGTATCGGGCGATCTCGGCTCGTAGTTCGTCCAGCGGACGCGGGTACAGCTGCTCGACGGTGGCGATCGCGGTACTCACCTTGTCGCCCTGACGCTTCGTACGCTCCGCCCGCAACTCCCACGCAACCTTGCCCGAGCACAGCAACAGCGTGCTGATCGCGTCGGTGTCGGTGACGTCGTCCGCGACAACCGCCTCGAAGCCACCGGAGATGAAGTCGTCCGGGGTGGACACCGCAGCCTTGTTACGCAGCATGGACTTCGGCGTGAAGACCACCATCGGCTTGTGCGTGGCGCTGAGCGCCTGCCGGCGCAGTAGGTGGAAGTAGTTGGCCGGGGTCGATGGCTGGGCCACCACGAACGCGTCGTCGGCGGCGAGTGTGAGGAAGCGTTCGATCCGCGCGGACGAGTGGTCCGGCCCCTGCCCCTCCTGTCCGTGCGGCAGCAACAACACAATCCCTGAGTACTGCTGCCACTTGGCCTCACCAGCGGAGATGTACTCATCGATGATGATCTGCGCGCCGTTCATGAAGTCGCCGAACTGCGCCTCCCACAGCACCAACGCCTCGGGCCTGGCGACCGAGTAGCCGTACTCGAAGCCCATCGCGGCGTACTCCGACAGCAGCGAGTCGTAGAGGAAGAAGCTGGCCTGGTCGTCGCTGAGGTGTCGCAGCGGCGTCCACTCGTCCCCACTGGTCCGGTCGATGATGGTGGCAAAACGCTGCACGAAGGTGCCGCGACGCGAGTCCTGTCCGGACAGCCGCACGGGTCGGCCGTCCATCAGCAGCGCGCCGACCGCGATCATCTCTGCGGTGGCCCAGTCGATCGGCCCACTGGTGATGGCGTTCGCGCGCCGCTGCAGCTGAGGGGACACCTTCTTGTGCACGGTGAAACCGTCGGGAGGGCTGGAGTACGCCTCGGCGATCGCCTTCAGCGTCTCCATCGGCACCGCAGTTCGGCCGCCGTCCGGGGCTGTCGGCTTGGTGGGGTACTCCGGCACCGTCTGGTACTCCGAAGGAGCTTTCTTCGCCTCGCGTACGTCGTCGAAGACCCGCTCCAACACCAACTGGTAGTCCTTGAGTGCCTGCTCGGCCTCCTCGATGGTGATGTCACCTCGACCGACCAGCGCCTCGGTGTACAGCTTGCGCACCGAGCGCTTGCTCTCGATCAGGTCGTACATCAATGGCTGGGTGAAGCTGGGGTCGTCCCCCTCATTGTGGCCACGGCGGCGGTAACAGACGAGGTCGACCACCACGTCCTTGTTGAACGCCTGTCGGTACTCGAACGACAGCCGCGCCACCCGCATGCATGCCTCAGGGTCGTCGGCGTTTACGTGAAAGATCGGCGCCTGCACCATCCTTGCGACGTCGGTGCAGTACAGCGACGAGCGCGACGAGGCCGGTGAGGTGGTGAACCCGACCTGGTTGTTGACCACCACGTGCACCGATCCGCCGGTGCGGTAGCCGCGCAGTTGCGACAGGTTGAGCGTCTCGGCAACGACACCCTGTCCGGCGAAGGCGGCGTCGCCGTGCACCAGCACCGGCAGTACCGGGTAGGCCGCACCGCGGTTGAGCCGGTCCTGCTTGGCCCTTGCGATGCCCTCCAGCACCGGGTCGACTGCTTCCAGGTGCGAGGGGTTCGCCGCGACCGACACCTTGAGGGTCTGGCCGTTGGCGGCGGTGAACTCGCCTTCCGAGCCGAGGTGGTACTTGACGTCGCCCGAGCCCTGGACGGTGCGCGGGTCGATGTTGCCTTCGAACTCGTGGAAGATCTGCGCGGCGTTCTTGCCGACGATGTTGACCAACACGTTCAGCCGGCCCCGGTGCGCCATCCCGATGCACACCTCGTCGAGACCGGCATCGGCCGACGCCTCGCACAGCTCGTCGAGCAGCGGGATGGTGGTCTCGCCACCCTCGAGGCTGAAGCGCTTCTGCCCGACGAACTTGGTCTGCAGGAACGTCTCGAACGCCTCGGCCTGGTTCAGCTTGCGCAGGATGCGAAACTGCTCCTCGCGCGGCGGCTTCTCGTGCGGGCGCTCCACTCGCTGCTGGATCCAGCGTCGCTGCTCAGGGTCTTGGATGTGCATGTACTCGATACCGACGGTGCGGCAGTACGAGTCGCGCAGGATGCCGAGGATCGTCCGCAGCTTCATGAACCGGCGGGTGGCCCCGCCGAAGGATCCGGTGGCGAACTCGCGCTCGAGGTCCCACAGGGTCAGCCCGTGCGTGACCACGTCGAGGTCCGGGTGGCTGCGTTGGCGGTACTCCAGCGGGTCGGTGTCGGCCATCATGTGCCCGCGCACCCGATAGGCGTGGATGAGCTCCAGCACCCGGGCCTGCCGACTGACCTCGTCGTCGTGGGTTGCGTCCACGTCGCGCGCCCACCGCACCGGCTCGTACGGGATGCGCAGCGATGCGAAGATCTCGTCGTAGAAGCCCTCTTCGCCGAGCAGCAGTCCGTGCACGCGGCGCAAGAAGTCGCCTGACTGGGCGCCCTGAATGATCCGGTGGTCGTAGGTGGACGTCAGCGTCATGGTCTTGCTGACCGCAAGCTCGTTGAGAGCCCGGGCGGAGGCGCCCTGATACTCGGCGGGGTAGTTCATCGAGCCGACGCCGATGATCGCCCCCTGCCCCTTCATCAGTCGCGGCACGGAGTGGTTGGTGCCGATGGTGCCGGGGTTGGTCAGCGAGATGGTGGTGTCGGCGAAGTCGTCGACTGTCAGCTTGTTGTCGCGCGCCTTGCGCACCACGTCCTCGTAGCCGGTCCAGAAGGCAGCAAAGTCCATCGACTCCACCGCCTTGATCGACGGCACCAACAACTGCCGACTGCCATCCGACTTCGCCACGTCGATGGCCAGGCCCAGGTTGACGTGACCGGGGTTGACCAACACCGGCTTGTTCTTGTCGTCGGTGTCGTACGAGCGGTTCATCTCCGGCATCGCCGCCAGCGCCTTGACCAGTGCGAATCCGATCAGGTGGGTGAACGAGACCTTGCCGCCGCGAGCGCGGGCGAGATGGTTGTTGATGACGATGCGGTTGTCGATGAGCAGCTTGACCGGCACCGAGCGCACGCTGGTCGCGGTCGGCACCTCCAAGCTGGCGTCCATGTTGGTCGCGGTCCGGGCCGAGGCGCCACGCATCGGTGTGCGCTCGGTCTCCGTGACTAGCTCTGGGGCGGTTGGCTTGGCGGGCTCTTTCGGTGTCGGCTGGCCCCCGGCGGACGACGCCGACGGCGCTTCTGCCGAGTCTCGGGCCCGGGACACGGTGCTGGCCTGCCCACCCTTCCCGGCGTCTGGCTTGCTCGAGCTGGCGCGCTGAGCGGGCCGCCGCTTGTCCGACTTGTTGCCCTCAGCGCCGCTGGACTTCTTCGCCGGCGCCGGGCTGGGCGCACCATTATTGCTGCCGGCTTGTTTGGAGCCGTTGGAGTTACGCGGGCCCTCGGCTCTACCGGCGTCGGCGTCCTCGCCGTCGCGGAAGAACTCGACCCAAGCCTGATCCACCGAATCGGGGTCGCGTCGATAGCGATCACGCATCTCGTCGACGAGCCACGCGTTGGTGCCGAAGTCGGTTTGTTGGTTGCCGGAAGTGGACTCAGCCACGGCTGCGATCGCCTCTTTACGACTCTTGGTTCGGTCACTGCGCCCACAGGAGCAGCACTCAAGACCCGCCGTGCGCTTGACGGGCCTGTCTCAGCGCGCTTCCCAGGTTAGACCGTCGGACAAGTGAGCGTCACGCCGACATGACCGCGCAGCGTGTGATAGTTGGTGGCGATGATGTCCGTCCCCCGTACGACTGCCGCCAGCACCGTGATGTGCCTGCTGCTCGTGGGTGCCGCGACCTCGTGTACGGATCCAGCCGAGTCGTCGCGCAGCGCTGAATCGACTGCCAGCCCGTCAGCCAGCCGGTCAAGCTCTCCGAGCACCACAACGGACACACCCTCGGGGTCCGATAGCAAGCGAGCACCCTCCAAGACCAAACGGTCCACCAAGCCCACGGCGGACAAACCTGATACGCCGAGTCTGGGTGGCCGGGCGGCCCCGGCGCGCACCCGGGTGACCCGGGTGGCCGGGCGCTGGCCGGCCAACCGGGCGGGGCCACGGACGAGCAGGTTGGAGCGTGGCGTGGGCCGGGCTGTGCACGGCTGGCTGAATCGAGCCTTTGTCTCGCAGCGCTACCCGACCAGGCGGTTCGCCGGGGCGTTCGACACCTTCACATCAGATGCCCGCAAAGCAGCACGCGACCAGCGTGGGCTGACGACCAACGCGATGCTGGGGCCGAAGATCGTGGACGCCGTACCCGTGCGGCGGCAGTTGACGGTGAGTGCCTTCGCGCCCTCGGGTCGGGCTATCGGCGCCACTGCGTCGGCTGATCTCCAGTTGCGGACCGTGCGTATGTCGGGACGACGCAGCCAGCTCAGGGTGACCGGTGAGCTGTCGTTGACCCGGGTGGGTGGCCGGTGGCGCGTCTTCGGCTATGACCTGCAGCGGTCGCTGCGACGCATCGGTGGCAAGAGCAAGGGGGACCGGTGATCGGTCGGTTGGTGCTAGTGGTGGTCCTGCTCGCGACCGCGGTGCTGTTGCCGCCATCTGCCACCCGGGCCCCCGACGCCGAGCTCGTCCGGGTGCAGGCCGGTGAGAGTGTGGACGCAGCGCAAGACGTGGTGTGGATCCTTGCGCTCGGATCGGACGCGCGCCCGGGGGAGCCGGTGTTGCGCAGTCGTGCCGATGCCATCCAGCTCGTCGGTGTGAATCTGCGGACTGGCGCCGCCACTGTGATCGGCATCCCGCGTGATTCTTACGTGGATGTGCCGGGTTACGGCCGCAACAAGATCAACTCGGCGATGCTGTACGGCGGCCCTCAGCTGATGGCCCGGTCGGTCGCCGGGATGGTGGGGCTCACCCCGGACTACGTGTTCACCACCAGCTTTCTCGGTCTGCAGGCGATGGTGAAGCAGCTCGGCGGTGTACAGGTCTACTCGCCGTTCTCCTGGTCGCTCCCGGTAGCGAAGGTCCGGCGCGGCCAGAACAGGCTGAACGGCGCGGAGGCATTGGCCTTCGCTCGGATGCGCTACGAGCTGCCGGGGGGCGACTTCGACCGGTCCCTCGACCAGGGC
>JACCYS010000107.1 GCA_013696365.1 Nocardioidaceae bacterium | reverse complement strand
GAGCATCCGGGCCTGGCTCGACGAGCTCGACACGGCAGAGCCCGCGCAGTGAGCCGGCACACCGGCGCCCGCGAGCTCGTCGAGCGCGTCCTCGACCGGGGCAGCTGGACCAGTTGGGACGCGCCGGCCGTGGACCCCCTCTCGCTGAATGCCGCGTACGCCGAGCCGGTGAGATCGCTCGCTGCGTATCGGAGCTGGTCATGCTGCCCGCTCCGACCATCTGCGTGCTGCTCGGCCAGGGGGCGGGCGGAGCCGCGCTCGCGCTGTTGCCGGCCGACCGGGTGGTCGCTTGGCACGAGGCCCGGTTGGCCCGCTACCGCCGGCTGGGTCTGAGCTGAGTACAACGGTTGCGCGGTGCCGAGCCGCTCTCTGATGTCATCGGCCCGGGATGAGCAGCGACTTGCCCGTGGTCCGTCGGGCCTCGAGGTCCTCGTGTGCGCGCGCCGCGTCCGCGAGGGCGTATCGCGCGCCGACGCGGACCGACAGCGCACCGGAGGACACCCACTCGAACAACTCCGTCGCCCGCTCGAGCAGCTCCGCACGCGTGGCGATGTGGTGCGCCAGCGACGGACGGGTGAGGAACAGCGACCCCAACACGTTCAGCAGGTTGGGGTCGATCGGGTCTGGCGGGCCGCTCGCGGCGCCGTACAGCACCATCGTGCCCCGTGGGCGCAGGCTTCTCAGGCTCGCGTCGAAGGTGGACTTCCCGACCCCGTCGTACACCACGGCGGCCCCGGCGCCGTCGGTGAGCTGGCGGACCTCCTCGGCGACGTCCGCCTCGCCATACAGGATCGTTTCGGCGGCTCCGACGGCGGTGGCCAGCTCCGCCTTGGCTGCGGTCGACGTCGTGGCAATCACCCGCGCACCCTTCGCGGTCGCCACCTGCGTGAGCAGCAGCCCGACCCCGCCGGCAGCGGCATGCACCAACACCACGTCGCCGGGGGACACCGCGTAGGTCGAGGTGGTCAGGTAGTGAGCGGTGAGCCCCTGCAGCATGATCGCGGCGGCGGTCTCGTCGTCGACGTCAGCGGGGACGGGCACCACTCGGTCCGCCGCGACGAGCACCTGCTCGGCGTAACCGGCGCCGGGCACCATCGCCCAGCTGACGTGGTCGCCGACGCGCACCCGGTCGACCGCGGCTCCGACCGCGCTGACAACACCGGCACCCTCCGAGCCCGCGACGAACGGCACGGGCAGGGGGTACTTGCCGGTGCGGTGATACACGTCGATGTAGTTGACGCCGGCCGCTGACACCCGAACGCGCACCTCGGCCGGGCCCGGCGACGGGACGGGCATGTCCTCGGGCACGAGTGACGTCGGCCCTCCGGGTCGGCGTACGACCACCGCTTGCATGACGGGGCCGGTCACAGTGCCATTGCCGGATCGCCGTCGACCGCCGACGGCGGGGCGGTCCGGACGGTCGGCTCGGGACCGGGCCGCGGCGCGGGTGTCATGGTGACCGCACCGCTCAGGAGCCGGCCCGCCGCCGGGACCTTCGGGTGCAAGCCCAGCTCGGTGAGGATGGTGAAGACGGTCGCGGTCGCCGCCGAGAGCACCGGCAGGCCCGCCTCGTCCTCTACCGGTTGGATCGACGCCAGCGAGGGCATCTGCACGCACGCGGATAACACCAGCGCGTCTGCGCCGGTGGTGTCGACCTTGCGCCAGTGCTCGCGCAGGTCCTGCGGGTCCAGCGTGGCCACCGCCAGGTTGTCCGACACCTCCAGGCTGAGCGCGTCGACCACCTCGACGCCTGCGTCCTCGATGTAGTCCGCGACCATCTTCGTCAGCGGCTTCATGTAGGGGGTGACAATGGCGATGCGTCTGGCGCCTAGCGCCCGTAACCCGCGCAACAGTGCCCCAGCACTCGATACGACGGGGATGTCCATGCCCTCGCGTCGGAGCACCCCGGTGATCTGACCCTCGGCGTGGCAGTGGTACCCCGCCCCCTGGGCCATGATCGCTACCAGGCATGCGGAGGCCACCAGGTCGGGGCGGGCGTCGGCGAGCTCCAGCGAGGCTCGCTCGGTCTGCGAGTTCATCCGTTCGAGTTCTTCGGGCGTCACGTGCTTCATCCGCATCCGACTGGAGTGGAACACGAAGCGCTCGTCGGGCACGACCGACTCACGGTTGTGCAGCATCCGCGGCAGCTCGGTCTCCATGGTCAGGTTCGAGCTGGGCACGATCATGCCTACGTGGTGGTCGGACATGTTCATCTCCTCGCGTGTGCCTGCGACATCGATCCTCGCAGACACCGCGGGGCCGATGTGCTCGACGTATCTCGATGTAGTCACACTGCATGTGACTCACACGCCTCGTGTGCACGGCGAGATACGCGCAGCGGGGTCGTGACCACTGGAAGGGAAGCATCCATGGCGTCGTCAGATCCGCGTGCAACCCTGCTTGAGCTGCGGGACACCCTCACCGAGCAACTGGCGACGCTCACCGCACGCCCTGAACCGGGCAGTGGCATCGGTTTCGGCAAGCGGGTGGGGGACAGCACGTCGATCGCGGTGGAGCGCATCACCGATGTCGCCAAGCAAGAGACCCTGCTGACCAAGCTGAACGAGACCGAGCGGGCGCTGGCCAAGCTCGACGACGGCACGTATGGCTCCTGCGACGTCTGCAGTGAGCGAATAGGCGCCGAGCGGCTCGACTTCCGACCGTACGCGACCCGCTGCGTCCGGCACGCCGTCTGAGTGGCTGCGGCACCCGCCCACGCGGCCGATAGGTTGGCGCCACAGGGCACAGGGGAGGCACGGATGACCGAACACAGCTCCGGTGACGAGCAGGCGGGCGCCCCGCAGGGGGCGGTGGTCAGCCACCTCGAGGTCGACAGCGGCATCGTGGTGGGCGACGACGGTTCAGGGTCGTCGCAACAAGCTGTGCAGTGGGCCGCCGAGGAGGCGGCGCTTCGCGGCTGCGACCTGCATGTGGTGCGCGCGTGGACGATGAGCAATGCCCCGCGCCCGTCGCAATGGTCGTTCGGTTACGTCCCGACGTGGCCGGAATACGAGGTCGCTGTCGCCGACGTGCTCGCACACAATTGGGACGGGCTTGCCGAGCGCGTGCCCGCACTGCACCTGCACGCGGTGCACGGCGACCCAGCGCGCATCATCGTTGAGAGTTCGCTAGCAGCGGATCTTGTGGTCGTCGGCTCGCGTGGACACGGCCGGGTCGCGGAGTTCGTGCTGGGCTCGGTCGCCGACGAGGTTGTCCGCTCCGCTCGCTGCCCGGTGGTGGTCGTACGCGCCTCGACCACGACCACGACCCCGCTGCCGCCTGCCGACTAAGGGGCGCCCAGTTCGACGACCACTTTGACGTCATCGTCCTGGGCTAAAAAGGCGGTGCTGAAGTCGGCCAACGGGACACGCCGGCTGATCAGGCGCTCCAGCCAATCGCTGTCGGCTGCCGCCAGCGCGTCCGCGGCCATGCCGAAGTGCTCGCGGTTGGCGTTCACCGAGCCGATCACCGCGTCGTTCTCGAGCACCAGCTCACGATTGATCGCACCGCCGTCGATGCTGAGGCTGCGACCGACCGGTGAGACCCCGGTCAGGCAGACGATCCCGTACGGTGCGGTGCCGTTGAGGCTGTCGAACACGACAGCGGGCACGCCGGTGGCTTCGATGACGATGTCCGGCACGTGCTGCCGCGTGACCTCTTCGACCGATGTGCAGTGGTAGGTCGCTCCGAGTGCCGAAACCAGGTCGGGTTTCGGCCCCTCAGCCACCTGGTCGAGCACGTGTACGTCCAACCCGCGCTGCACCCCGAGGAGGGCTGCAAGAAGACCGATCGGACCTGCGCCGGTGACGAGCACGGTCCGCGGGTCGAACCAGGCGCGGGCACCGACACGCTCCACCTGGTCCCAGGCCTTGGCCACCACCGACGTCGGCTCCATCAGCATGCCGACGCGATCCAGGCTCGGGTCCAACTTGACGGCGTACTTAGTCGGCACCGTCCACTGTTCGCTGGCGAAGCCGTCGAGCTCCTTGATGCCGCGCTCGGTGTAACGGCCGTTGCGGCACATGTCGAATTGCCCGTGCTCGCAGGCTCCGCAAGGCACCGGGTCGGGGCGACGGACGACACCGACCACCACGTCACCGGGGTGAAAGTCGCTGTCGGCGGGCGCCGTCCGGACTCGGCCGAGGGACTCATGGCCAATCACCAGCCGCTCGGACCCCGGCGGTGCCCAGCCGTAGTCGCCGGCGGCGATCTCTTTGTCGGTGCCGCACACCCCGACCGCGATCGCGTCGACCAGCAGCTCGCCCTCCCCAGCGGACGGGTCGTCGACGTCGGTGACCTCGAGTGAGTCGGCGCTACCGGGCGCGACGGTCAACGCGCGCATCAGGCCCCCGCCTCGGTGCTTACCGCTGGGTCAGCGGACAGCATCAGCGCCGAGTTCACCAAGCCCACGTGGCTGAATGCCTGCGGGGTGTTTCCCAGGTGCCGGCCGCTGTCCGGGTCGACCTCCTCGGCAAGCAGGCCCACGTCGTTGCGCAGCGCAATCAGCCGCTCGAACAACGCGCGGGCCTCATCCGTGCGGCCGATGCCGTGCAGCGCATCGACCAGCCAGAAGGTGCAGACGATGAACGAGCCCTCTTCACCGTCGAGGCCGTCGGCCCCACCGTCGGCCTCGACGTCGTAGCGCAGCAGGAACCCATCCCGGCCCAACTCGCGCTGAACGGCATCGATGGTGCCGACCACGCGAGAGTCGTCCCACGGCAGGAACCCCACCCTCGGGATGAGCAGCAGCGCCGCGTCCAGACCGGTCGAGCCGTAGAACTGGGTGAAGGTGTTGCGTTCCGCATCGAAACCGTTGGTGCAGACGTCGTCGTGGATCTCGTCGGCGATCCGTCGCCACTTATCCGCGGGGCCATCGACCCCATGCTTCTCGACCGCCTCGGCTGCGTTCATCAGGCCGGCCCAGGCGAGCACCTTGGAGTGCACGAAGTGCTGCCGGTCGCCACGCACCTCCCACAATCCGTTGTCGGGGTCGCGCCAGTGGTCCTCCAAGAAGTCCAGCAACGCCCGCTGCATGTCCCAGGCGGTCTTGTCGACCGCCATGCCGTTGTTGCGCGCCAGGTGCAGGCCGTGCAGCACCTCGCCCCAGGTGTCCAGCTGGAACTGGTCGGAGGCGGCGTTGCCCACCCGTACCGGGGCCGAGCTCTCATAGCCGGAGAGCCAGTCGACGGTGTACTCCTGCAGTCGCCTGGTGCCATCGATGCCGTACATGATCTGCAGGCTGGCGGGGTCGCCGGCGATGGCCCGCAGCAGCCAGTCCCTCCAGGCCGTCGCCTCGTGGACGAACCCGGTGCCGAGTAACGCCTGCAGGGTGAACGTCGCGTCCCGCAGCCAGCAGTAGCGGTAGTCCCAGTTGCGGGAGCCACCGATCTCCTCGGGCAGCGACGTCGTCGCCGCGGCGAGGATCCCCCCGGTCGGCTCGTACGTCAGCGCCTTGAGCGTGATGAGGGAACGCCGCACAGCCTCATCCCACTCGCCGTCGTAGGACAGCTGGTCGATCCATTCCGCCCAGAAGCGCTCGGTGTCCGCGATCGCCTTCTCGGCCTCGACTGGCTCCGGCTGCGGCAGGTACGACGGGTGGTAGGTGAGCACGAACGGGACCCGGTCGCCGGTTGCCACCTCGAAATCCGCAACCGAGGTCAAGTTGTGGCCGGTGACGTCGACCGGAGTGTTCAGCCAGATGGCGTCCGGTCCGGCCAGCGCCACCAGCTGCGGCCCCGCATGCCGCACCCACGGCACGGTCTGGCCGTAGTCGAAGCGCAGGCACAGCTGCATGCGCATCGGTACCTTCCCGCTCACGCCCTCCACGACCCGCACCACGTCCACCGCATCCCCGCGGATCGGCATCGTCTCGATGATCCGCACCGTGCCGTCCGGGGTGTCCCACTCGCTTTCCAAGATCAGCGAGTCCCCGCGATAGCGCCGGCGCGTGCACGTCCCGCCGCTGGCCGGCGCCAACTGCCAGGAGCCGGCCGCATGGTCGTCGTCGTCGAGCAGTGCGGCCAGGCAGGCCGGCGAGTCGAAGCGCGGCAGGCACAGCCAGTCGATCGCGCCGTCGTTGCCGACGAGAGCGGCGGTCTGCAGGTCGCCCAGCAGGGCGTAGTCCTCTATCAGCTTGCCCATGGTTGTGCCTCCGCGTCGTGCATCGGTGCTCCCTTGTTCGCCTGCTGGGTTCTGGTGGTGTCGCGTGGGTTGTCTACCGCGTTGTACCCCATCAGCAGCTATCGAAGCACGCGATGTGCCACCGCCAACGTCAGCGATCCGCGCATTTCGTACCCGTGCCCGATGGCAGGTACGAAATGCGCGGATCGGCGTGCTGAGCGGCGGCCGGGAAGTGGGCCCTAGTCTCAGGTTTTGTGGGGGTCGAACAGGCACGCGACGTCGTCGTGCTCGGCGCCGGTCCGGCCGGGCTGACGGCCGCCTGGCAGGCAGCCACGAACGGGCACTCCGTCGCCTTGTTGGAACAGGGCGACTGCGTCGGCGGCATGGCGGCCAGCTTCGTCGTCGACGGCATCAACGTCGACCACGGCAGCCACCGCCTGCACCCGGCGACCCCGCCGCCGGTGTTGGCGATGGTGCGCGAGCTGCTCGGCGACGACTTGCAACTGCGGTCGCGCAACGGCCGGCTCAGAATCTACGACCGCTGGGTCGGTTTCCCGTTGCGGGCGGGCGAGCTGGTCCGCGCAGTCCCACTGGCCGCCGCCGCACGCATCGGCCGCGACACTGTCGGCGCGCCACTGCGCCCACGAGACACCGACTCCTACGCCTCGGTGCTGACCGCCTCACTCGGCCCCGAGCTCTACCAGGCGATGTACGCGCCGTACGCCGAGAAGCTGTGGGGGCTGCCCGGAGACGAGATCGATGCCGAGCAGGCTCGGGTCCGGGTCGCCGCGGACACACCGCTGAAGGTGGCGTCGCGCATCGTGCGTGGCCAACGCCGCGGTCCGGGCCGAGCTTTCTACTATCCGCGCCTCGGCTTCGGTCAGATCTCCACCGCGCTGGCCGAGGTGGTGAAGGCAGCCGGCGCCGACCTGCGACTGGGCAGTCGGGTGAGCGGCATCAGCACAACAGGCGCCTCTGCGGTGGTCACCTCAGGCGACGGCACGAGATGGCGCGCCGGCAGGGTGTTGTCGACGTTGCCGCTGCCGGTGTTGGCCCGGCTGGCCGACCCCGCGCCGCCGCCGGCTGCGATCGCCGACGCGCAGGCGTTGCGTTTCCGAGCGATGCTGTTGGTCTACGTCGGGCACCGTGGCGGCCGGTGGACGCCGTACGACGCGCACTATCTGCCGGGGTCGCAGACCCCCGTGACCCGGATCAGTGAGCCTGCCAACTATCGCGACAGCCCGGGCGACCCGACCGGCCACAGTGTGCTCTGCGCCGAGATCCCCTGCACGGTCGGCGATCGGCTGTGGAGTGCCGGCGACGGGGCGTTGGCCGATCTGGTGTCCGAGGCGATCGCCCGTACGAGTCTGCCGTCGTTGGCGCGCAGCAGCGTGCAGGTGCGGCGGTTGCCGCACGTCTACCCGGTGTACGCCCGCGGGTTCGCCGATCGGCTCGTCGGGCTCGAGTCGTGGGCCGAGCACCTGCCGCACGTGACCACCCTGGGCAGATCGGGTCTGTTCGCCCACGACAACAGCCATCACGCGATGGTGATGGGCCTTGCCGCCGCCGACTGCCTGCAGGCCGGCGGTGGCTGGGACGAGGTCCGCTGGACAGCGGCCCGGGCCGGGTTCCGCGGTCATGTCGTCGAAGATTGAGCGCCCCGGTCGTTCAGCTCGGCGTGCACGGCGGGCAACACCCGGCGTAGGTATCGACCCAGCCGGATGAACGAGGTGCCGCTGGTGCGGAACGAGTACCGGATCGGCACCTCGGCATAGATGAATCCCTTGGCCAGCAGGTCGAGCGTGAGCACCTGCGCGTAGTTGTAGTCGTGCACCACCTCAGCGGCGGCAGCCGCGGCCGGCGAGAATGCCCGATAGCCGCTCTGGCCGTCGGTGAGGTCGCGGCGGCGGGTCATCCAGCGCACCCACGCCGTGAGCGCCAGGTTGCCGGCACGGCGATGCGGACGCATCTCGTCGATGCTGCCCGCAAAGCGGCTGCCCACCACGTAGTCGACATCGCCCGCCAGCACGGGCGTGGCGACCGCCGGCAGGTCCGCGGGGTCGTACTCGGCGTCGGCGTCGAGATAGACCACGCAGGCAGGGCGCATCGCCACTGCCTCGGCCAGGCCGCGCCGCACCGCCGCACCCAGCCCGCGCTGCGGGTGCACACCGACGACCATGGCGCCGGCAGCCGTGGCGTGTGCGGCGGTTGCGTCGGTGGAGCCGTCGTCGATGACCAGCACCCGCACCGGGTGGTCGTCCACCTCGCGAGGGAGCCGACGCACCACCTCACCGACCGCGTGCTCTTCATCGTGGGCAGGTAGAAAGACCACCACGGGCGCGGACGGCTCGCAGCCGCGCGGTGCCGGCCTTGGTGGCAGTTGCACCGGCAGCCGCCACCGGCCCCACCAGCCAGGAGCTGGCGACACCAAGGCTAGGGCGCCCAGCAGCAGGGCATAGCCGGTCTTCACCGCATGCGTCAGCAGCACCGCGGCGAAAGCGTCGGGCACCGGCACCCCAGCGGCGACCAGCGCGGCAGTACCGGCTGCCTCATAGCTGCCGAAACCGCCCGGTGTGACCGCCACCGTCTGCGCGACGATGGTGACTGCGGTGACGCCGACGGCCTCTGCGTACGACAGCGGCAGCCCGGCCACGGTGGACACAGCCAGCAAGACCGTGGCCTCCAGCAGCCACGCCAGGCCGGTCGTCGCCACGATCCCCGCCCCGGGCAGCCGGACCGGGAAACCGCGTGCAACCCGCCTGCGCAACCACAGCAAGGCGCCGACTCCGGCGGCGGCCAGCAGCACGACCAGCGCAACGAAGAATCCCAGGGCCAGCCCATCGGACCAGCGCACCCCAACTGTGCCGAGGACTGCCGCCGGAGCGAAGAGCAGCGCCAAGCCGACGATCGTCATCAGGTCGGTCAGCCGCAGCAGCACGGTGCTGGTCAGCGCCGGCTGCCAGCCCACATCTGTGCGACGCACCACGCTGGTCACCCGCAGCGCCTCGCCCAGGCGCAGCGGCAGCACGTGGTTGCCGAGCAGGCTGACATGCAGACCCGCCCAGGCCTGCCCCAGCGACAGTGTGGGCAGGACCCGATGCCAGGTCCACGCCCGCAGCCCGAAGGCGGCGGCGTAGGTCAGCAGCGCCGCGCCGATCGGCAGCGGTGCGGCTGCCACTGCCGCGGCGCCGTCGCGAGCTGCCAACGACAACGCCGCCAGGTCGGTGACCAGCACAAGGTAGGCCACGCCGACCACCAGCAGCACTGAGCCGATCGCGGCTCGGGCCGACCAGACGCGGTCGCGGGCAGTGCTAGCCCACGACGGGGGGGCGGTGGGGACGGGGCTGGCGGGGCGTTGCATAGTTAGGGAAGGATGCCCTAAGTTGCTTGGGCCGTCCACGCCGGCCCCCCGGGCCGACCGCCCGGCTGCCACCGGCATGAGCAACCGCTCACAACCGAGGAGACGCCCCGATGCCCCGCAGCGTTGCTGTGACCGGTGCTGCCGGTTTCCTCGGCGGCCACGTGGTCAAGGCGTTGGTGGCAGACGGTGACCGGGTTGTCGGCATCGACCGGCGTCCCGCACCCACTCATCTAGTCGAACGTGGTGGTCTGAGCTGGCTGCGCTGCGAGCTCACCACGGCCGGTCCAGCCCGCGCCGGGCTGCCCGCCCCTGCCGCGGACCTGCCTGCTGCTTTGCGCGACGTGGACGCGGTGCTGCACCTGGCCGGCTGCCCAGGGGTGCGTGACACCTCGGTCGACGTGGAGCACCGCCGCCAGCGTGACAACGTCGACGCCGCCGCGATCGTGCTGCAGCACACCCCCCTGCACGTTCCCGTGCTCGTGACGTCGTCGTCGTCGGTCT
>JACCYS010000098.1 GCA_013696365.1 Nocardioidaceae bacterium | reverse complement strand
GCACGATGCCCAGCAGCACCGCGATGACCGCGATCAGCGCCGGGTTGCCCTCTCCGTCCGCAATGCCACCGTCGAGGTCGGCGAACGATGTCGGCAGGTAGAGGAAGGCTGCGACCGACGTCGCGACCCCCGCCACTGCGGCGGAGATGTAGAACGAGCGGTTAATGGTCGTCAGGCCGCTCTCACCGGCCCGCGGCTTGGTGATGAAGACCCCCAAGATGGCGGTCAGCGTGCCGATCGCCGGCACGATCAGCGGGAAGACCAGACCTTCCGAGCCGAACGCCGCCGAGCCGAGGATCAACGCTGCAACCAGCATCACCGCATACGACTCGAACAGGTCGGCTGCCATGCCAGCGCAGTCACCCACGTTGTCGCCGACGTTGTCGGCGATGGTGGCGGCGTTGCGCGGGTCGTCCTCGGGAATGTTCTGCTCCACCTTGCCGACGAGGTCGGCGCCGACGTCGGCTGCTTTGGTGAAGATGCCGCCGCCCACCCGCATGAACATTGCCAACAGGGCCGCACCGAAGCCGAAGCCCTCGAGCACGCTGGGGGCGTCGCCTTGATAGATGTACACCACCACCGCGGCGCCGAGCAGGCCCAGCCCGACCGTCGCCATCCCGACCGTGCCACCGGTGCGGAAGGCAACCCGCATGCCGAGGTCACGGTCGCCTTGTCGCGCTGCCGCGGCCACCCGGACGTTGGCACGCACCGCCAACGACATCCCGAGATAGCCGATCAACGCCGAAAAGCCGGCGCCGAACAGGAAGGCCACCGAACGTCCAATCCGGATGTCGGCCTCGCCGGGAAGCACGAAGAGCAGCAGGAAGGCCGCGGCGGCGAAGACCGCCAGGGTCCGGAACATGCGGGTGAGATAGGCCGATGCGCCCTCTTGCACCGCCTTGGCGATCGTCTTCATGCTCTCCGTGCCCTCGTCGGCGGCCAGCACCTGTTGACGGAACACCACAGCCATGACCAGCGCGACCAGCGCGACGATGCCGACAACGACCACGAGGGTGGTGTTGCCGGCATCAAGGGACACATCCGCGCCGGTTGCGGCGAGGGGAACCCGCGACATTGCGTACTCCTCCAGGGGACATCACCCCGTTCGACAACGACGGCTGACGCTTGCGCCCCGTGTCTCGACGCGTGCAGCGTCGGGTCCCGGTACAGGTCAGCCGTCGGCCCGTGCACAAGCAGGGCCGCACGCACCGTACCGACAACCACGCCCGGACCTGCAGCCGACCCGCGCAGCGATCAGCACCCAGCTCGCCAATGCAGGGTGATCGTGGTGGTGCCGCCAGCACTGGTCCGCGCGACCCGATCGGCGACACTCGCCGCCAGCCCGTCGCTGCTGTCGAAGCGGAAGGCGATCGGCTCGGGCAGGCCGTGCCGCTGGTGCGCGGCAACCGCACGTCCGCAGGATTCACCCACAGCCAGCCGTACGTCTTGGACGGTCTCCCCGTCGAGACCGGCGACACGGGCCATGTAGACCGCGACCAACCGTCCCGCCCGGACCAACCCCGGGTCAGGATAAATGTCGAGACGCACCGAGCCCACGGGGGCGGTCAGGTGTCGGTCGCGGCGGCGATGGAGTCATGGATGGCGAAGACCTTGGTGAGCCCCGTGATGCCGAAGATCCTGAGCAGGCGCTCCTGAGTGCAGACGATCCGCAGGCTGCCCTCGTTGGCGCGCACCCGTTTTAGCCCGCCGACCAGGACACCGAGCCCGGTGGAGTCAAGGAAATCGACCTGCTCCACGTCCACCACCAGGTTGTAGCGACCGTCGTTGACCAGCTCGATCAGGGCCTCGCGCAACTTGGGTGCGGTGTAAACGTCGATCTCGCCTCCGACCGAGACGACCGTCCACGCGCCAGCCTCGTGGGTCTGCAGCGACAGGTCCACGGAGTCTCCTTCGTGTAGCTGAGTCATCGCGGCCGGAGGACATCCCGAGAGGACGAGCTCGCCGCGTGTCCGCGGGGCATTCAACCACGACGCTGCCGACACGGGCAGTGGGCGACCGTGCGAGACTCGAGACATCATGTCGGCGCGCGCAGCGGCCGCGGCGGGGGTGATCGGCCGCGGCGATCCGGTCGCCAGGCTCGAAGAACTGGCCGGTCGGCCCGGCTATGTCGGCCGAATGACCCACCTGGCGCACTGGCCGGCCCGGGAGGGGCGACCCACACCATGGCCGACGTGGGTGCCTTCCAACGTCATCGAGCGACTGCGCGCCAACAGCATCGAATGGCCGTGGAGCCATCAGGTCGAAGCCGCCGAGCAGGCGTGGCGGGGCAACCATGTCGTGCTGGCCACCGGCACCGGATCGGGCAAGTCACTGGGCTACCTGCTGCCCGGGTTGAGCATCCTGGAGGCTGCCGGGGCACCTGTGCGCCGCCGCGATGCCACCCCCACGGTGCTCTACGTCGCGCCCACCAAGGCGCTCGCCCACGACCAGCTCGCCACCCTGGCAGACCTCGGCACCGGCTTGCGCTCGCTGAGGGCGGTGGCGGTGGACGGGGATGCCCCACGCAGCGAGCGAGACTGGGCTCGCGACCACGCCAACTGGGTAGCGACCAACCCCGACATGCTGCATCGTTCGTTGCTGCCCGGGCACTCCCGATGGGCCCGACTGTTAGCCGGGCTGACCTTGGTGGTGGTCGATGAGTGCCATCACTACCGCGGCGTCTTCGGGTCACACGTGGCACTGGTGTTGCGTCGGCTGCGGCGGCTCGCAGCCCACTACGGCGCCACGCCGACGTTTGTGCTCGCGTCGGCCACGGTGGCAGAGCCTGCCGGCTGCGCTTCCAAGCTGACCGGGCTTGTCGTCGGAGCGGTCAGCGAGGATGGATCACCGCGTGGCCCCGGCGCGTTGGCATTGTGGGAACCGCCGCTGACTGACAGCACAGGTGAGCGCGGGGCTCCCGTTCGTCGTTCCGCCCAGGCTGAGACTGCCGACCTGCTGAGCGATCTGGTGCTGGACGGCGTCCGTACGCTCGCCTTCGTCCGTTCCCGACGTGGCGCCGAGACGGTGGCACTGTCGGCTCAACGGCAGCTGAGCGAGGTGGACCCAGCCTTGGCGAGTACCGTCGCTGCGTACCGGGGTGGCTACCTGCCCGAGGACCGGCGTGTGCTCGAACGCCAGCTCAAGGACGGGCGGTTGATCGGTGCCGCCGCCACCAACGCTCTCGAGCTTGGCGTGGACCTGGTCGGGTTGGATGCGGTGCTCATCGCCGGGTATCCGGGGACCAGAGCTGGCTTGTGGCAGCAGGTCGGTCGCGCCGGTCGCCGCGGCAGGTCGGCTTTGGGGGTGTTGATCGCCCGCGACGACCCGCTCGACACCTACCTGGTCCGGCACCCGCAGGCACTGCTCGACCAGCCGATAGAAGCGACGGTCAGCGACCCCGACAATCCATACGTGCTCGGCCCGCACCTGTGCGCCGCCGCGCAAGAGTTGCCGCTCGTCGACGCCGACCTCGACCTCTTTGGCCCGACATCGGCGGCAGGGGTGACCGCGCTGACCACTCAAGGGATGCTGCGGCGACGCCCGACAGGCTGGTTCTGGACCCGCCGTGACCGCGCGTGTGACCTGGCCGACATCCGATCGACCGGCGGCTCGGCGGTGCAGATCGTGGAGGCCCTCGACGGCAAGGTGCTGGGAACCGTCGACGCTGCCGCCGCGCCTGCCGCGGTACACACCGGCGCCGTGCACCTGCACCGGGGCAGCACCTACCTCGTGCAAGAGCTGGACCTCAGCGGCTGTTGCGCCTTGGTGGAGCGGGCCGACCCAGACTGGACCACCACCGCTCGAGAGGTCACCGACATCGAGGTGCTGAGCGAGCAACGCTCACGAGCGTGGGGGGCCGCCGCGCTGGCGTTGGGCAGCGTGCGGGTCACCAACCACGTGGTCGGCTATCTGCGGCGCCGGATCGTCACCGGTGAGGTGCTGGGCGAGGAGGCACTGGACCTGCCACCGCGACAACTGACGACGACAGCAGTGTGGTGGACGTTGACCGCCAATCAGGTATTGGACAGCGGTGTTGCCCCCACGGATGTTCCTGGGGCGGTGCACGCCGCCGAGCATGCGGCCATCGGGTTGCTACCGCTGTTCGCGACCTGCGACCGGGGCGACATCGGTGGGGTCTCGACTGCGCTGCACCGAGACACCGGTCGACTCAGCGTCTTCGTCTACGACGGATACCCCGGTGGCGCAGGTTTCGCCGAGCGAGCCTATGAGGTTGCCGAGGCCTGGCTGCGGACCACCAGAGAGGCCATCGTGTCCTGCACGTGCCGGGACGGCTGCCCTTCGTGCGTGCAGTCGCCGAAGTGCGGCAACGGCAACGAGCCGCTGCACAAGCCTGGCGCGGTGGCCTTGCTGGACACCTTGCTGTTGGAGTGCTGACAGCCGCGGATGCATCGGTCGCGGGCATAGAGTCGGTGCCGGGCGCGCGGAGCGTCCCGCTCACTGGGCACGACGCCCCTGTTCGTGGAGGGACCATGGCAGTTCTCGGCATCATCGTCGTGATCCTTGCGGCCGTGGTCGCGGTCGTCCTCGTCCGCCAGGGCAGCGATCTGGTCACCCTGGGTTTGCCTGGCGTCGATGTGGACACCACTGTCGCCGGCGTCTTCGGGATCGGCGCCGCTTGCGCCGTGCTCGTTCTTCTCGGCCTGGCGCTGATCGTCGGAGGCGCGCGTCGCAGCAGTCGGCGGCGCAAGGAGGTTAAGCAGTTGCGACGGGAGGCCGGCAGCCAGCCGGCGTCGAGCAGCCGCAGCAGCAGACCGGACGACCGCACAGGGCGCGACGGCACGCGGGCCGATCAGCGGCAGTCAACCTGGGAGTGAGCAGCACGGTCATCGTCGGGCGGGTCCGGCGCGGGCTGTTGACCGCAACGTCCACCTGAGTCCCAGCAGTGTGTGCGTACGGCTGGCAGCGGTGACGACGACGTCGGATCCGGTCACCGTGCAGTCCACTGGCTCGGCGTCGTTGGCGATAACCACCCGTGTGGCTGCTGCGCAGCTGGCCTCAACAGCCCCGGCAAGAGCGCCCAGGTCAGCCGCTGCTGCCGCGGTATGCCGCGACGCGATGACTTGGCCCATCCCGACGGCGACCACAGCCACCATCAGCAGCAATGCCGCCATGGCGACGGTCAACATCGAGGCGATGCCCCGCTCGTGGTCGCCAGCACGACGCTCGCGGCGCCACCGTGCGGCAAGAATCCGCACCGCAGTGGCCGGCCGGCACTTCACTGCGGCTCCACTGCTGCCGCAGCATCCGCGGTCAGTGCCACCGCCGGCATCTGCCCCGCGAGCGGCAGGCTGGGACGCACTTCGGCGGTGACCGATGCCACGACGAGCCCAGCTCGGTCAACTGCGGTCCACTGCGCGCCGGTGGGCGCCAATCGGCGCACGGCATCGGACACCACTGCCGTGTCGTCGCCACGGGCGTAGAGTCGGGCAGCCTCGCGTGCCGCGTCGACGCACTGCATCTGCGCCACAGCTATCAGAACCAGCCAGGCAAGGCCGACGCTGACGCACACCAGCACCGGAAGCACTACCGCCGCCTCAGCAGTCACCATGCCCACCGAGTTGCGACGCCTGCGTCCAGCAAGTCGCTGTCCGCACCCCGCAGCCGACCGCAAGCCAGACCACCGCCGTGGCCGGTGGCGTGGGCGCACAGCACTCACAGCAACCCCGGGAAGGGCAACACCGGCGTGGTGATGATGCGGATGGTGTCCAGGATTCCCTGGATCAGATCGGTGAAGAACCCGCCCTGGGCGAGGAGATAGACCACGCAGCCCACAGCACTTGCGCCGACGGCTCCGGTGGCGTATTCGCTGGTCACCATCCCACTGTCGGTCGACGGCCGCGGCGCACGCTGTCGGTCAGTGCTGACGGCTTGACCGCTGTGGCTGGAACGGTGGCTGGATCGGTGGCGGGGTCGGTGGCGGGGCATCGGAGACCTCCGGCGAGTGGTGTGCGGACGACAAGCGGGCGGGGTGCCGCCGGGAAGGGTTTGCGGAGTTCCCTCCCGGCGGCGGCCGGGCTCAGAAGGGCAGGACGTCGAGCAGGTCGTCGATCACGTTCTTGACCAGGTCCTGGAACCAGCCGGAGGAGGCGAGCGTGTAGAGGATGCCGCCGACGCCACAGGCGCCGACCGTGCCGACGGCGTACTCCGATGTGGTCATCCCGCGCTCGTCGCGAGTCGGTGTCCAGCGGGTGATCTGAGTGATGAGGTTGTGCATGGTGGTGACCTCCGTGGCAGTAGCCCCGCACATCGCGGGGTTCGATTGCTGTGACGTAGACAGACTGGGTCGCCAAGGGGCCGCTGGTGGCGTCACCGGACTCGGTTGTGGAGGACCGTCGCTGCCGGGTGCGATGTGTACAGCGGTGGTCCGTGTACAAAGGTCAGCCGAGCAGAGTGGAGAAGGCACCGACGACGGTCGGTGTCACCCCTACCAGCACGAATGCCGGAAGGAAGCACAAACCCATTGGCACCGCCGAGCGCACCGCCACCCGTCGGGCTACGTCCTCGGTGTCGATGACACGGTCGCGCTGCAGGTCATCGACCAGGTGTTGCAGCGAGTCGGCCACGGGCGCGCCAGTGTCGTCGGCGCGCACAATGGCACGACCGACCGGACCAAGCACCGGGTCGGCCGACACCTGGGCCCAGACCAGGCTCGGCTCGCCGCCGAGCTCAAGGCGCGCAGCCCAGCGACCGAGGTCCGCACCGAGCGGCCCGCCGACCGCCGTGGCAACCGCCGACAGCCCAATAACCACCGGGCGGCCTGCTCGCAATGAGGCGACCAGCAGGTCGACAGCCAGCGGCAGGTCGGTATGCACCCGCTCGCGGCGGCGGCGAACCGCGACCGGCTCCAGTCGTGCCAACCAGCGACGAAGCGCGGCAGTCGCGGCAGCACCGGCGACGAATCCGACGGCCCCACCAACCATCACGGCCACCTGGACGCCGAGCAGCAGCGCGACAACCGTGCGGGCGCCGGAGGTGGCGGCCCAGGACTGTAGCGACCAGGAAGCAGCAGAGCGCTCGGCCGGCTGCAGCAGCCGCAGCCGGCGCCCGGGGTGGCTCACTGGTACCCGCTCACGGTTGCCCGCTGACTGAGAGCCGCTCGACCCACACCAGACCAACGCACGCCAGCGTTGCCCCAAGACACAGGGCCCAAGCACCCAGCGCAGATCGCGTCAACACCCCCACGGGGTCGGCATCCATCCCGGCCCCGAGAGCGATCCCGAGCAGCGGCAGCACTGCGAACAATCGCGCGGTCGATCGCGCGCCGCCAAGTGCGGCATCCACCTGGCGTTGCCGACCCGCATCGGCACGCACCATGGTGGCGATGCGGGACACGACGTCAGCGAGACCGGCCCCTGAACTGCGAGCGACATCCCACGCAGCGGCCAGCATCGTCAGCCGCTCTGCGCCGGGTGTGCCGGTCACCGCCCGCAGAGCGGGCGCGACGTCGGCTCCGAGCCGCGCTGCGCTGGCGGCAGGCAGCAGCAGCGGCACGTCTTCGGCCGTGCGCTGCAACAACCTGTCGGGCGGCAAGCCGGCGCGCAGACCCGATGCCAGCGCTTCGCATGCCTCGACCACCTGCCCCCGCATCTGGGCGGCGCGGCGCCGCCTGCCGGTCTGCGCGGCAAGCCAGCCCGTCGTGCTGGCCACTGCCGCGACGCTGCAGGCCAGCGGGAACAAGACCGGGCCGGGTGGCACGGGTATGCCCAAGGTCTGCGCCGCACTGCCCAGCACCGAGCCGGTAGCCAGCACACCGACGCCGGCCGCTGCCCAGCCGAGGGCTCGAACGGTCGCTGATCGTGCCCTGCGACCTCCTGGCGGCTCGTTCACAGGCTGTCGGTGACTGGGCGTTGCCCATCGCCAGCGACCGGATGTGCCAAGTGCCGCTGACTCGGCTGTACCGGCGGTTGTGCCGGCGATCCGGCCTACTCGCAGGCGCGGTACCCGCCTGGACAGCAGCCAATCCAGCCCCGCCGCGCTGAACGCGGCGATCATGATGATCGCTAGCGCCACCGTCACGATCTGCAGGTCTTGGCCACGGCTCACCGGGCCACACCCAGGCTGGTCACGGCTGGCCGTCGTCGAGGAGCCGCTCCAGCTCGCCGGCAGCTGGTCCCGGCACGAGCCTGCCCCCGGGCTCCGCCGCCAGTGCAGTCAGACAGCCCAAGCCACCCTGCTCAGCGCACAGCACCCCGACCTCGGCCAGTCGCCTGCCGCCGTCAGCGGCTCGTCGCAGGTGCACCACGACACGCATACCGGCGAGCATCTGGGCCTGCGCTGCCTCCCGGCCTACGCCGGCGGTCATGGCAAGCGCCTCCAACCTGGCGGGCACGTCGGCTGCCGAGTTGGCGTGCACGGTGCTGCACCCTCCCTCGTGCCCGGTGTTGAGCGCCGCCAGCAGGTCGACCACCTCAGCACCGCGAACCTCACCGACCACAAGCCGATCGGGACGCATCCGCAACGCCTGGCGGACCAGGTCCCGCAGGGCGATGTCACCTGCACCCTCGACGTTGGGCGGTCGGCACTCCAGCGCCACCACATGCGGGTGCGCTGGTCGCAACTCGGCGCTGTCCTCCACCAGCACGATGCGCTCGGTGGCAGGAACGCGCGACAACAGCGCAGCCAACAGGGTGGTCTTGCCTGAGCCGGTGCCGCCCGAGACCAGGAACGCCGTACGTGAGGCCACGATGTCGGCCAGCACCCGGGCACCGCCAGCAGACATCAGCTGCCTGGCCACCAGCTCGTCCAAGGTGAAGACACGGCGAGCCGGCACCCGCAGGCTGAGCAATGTGCCGGGACGGGCCACGGGCGCCAAAGCGGCATGCAGGCGGGTGCCGTCCCGCAGGCGTACATCCACGAAGGGGCTGGCCTCGTCGAGGCGACGCCCACCCCCGGCCGCCAGACGCTGCGCAAGCCGGCGCACCGCGGCGTCGTCAGCAAACGTCACCGTGGCCGCCTCGAGCCCCGCCCCCCGGTCCACAAAGACCTGCCCGGCACCGTTCACCAGCACGTCAGTGACCCCAGGCTCACGCAGCAGCGACTCGAGCGGCCCGGCGCCGAAGGACTCCCGCTCAAGTGCCTCCACCAACGCGCGCAGGGTCTCGTCGCCGACAACCCGCCCGCCGGCGCGCAGCACCGATGCCACCTGGTCAACGTCGACGCCAGCACCGCGCCCCGCCAGCCCAGTGCGTACCTGCTCGATCAGAGCCGCATCCGGTTGGCTCATGTGCCGCTCGTGTCTGCAATTGAGCCCGCCGACGCCAGCGCGGTCAGGGTGGCGCGACAGGCTCGCGCCAGCGGTCCACGCCGCCGGCGGATGGGGCCAAGCCCCTGCTCGAGCCAGCCCGTGAGGCCACGCTCTGGGCGCATCGAGGTGACCAATGGCAACTCCAGTGCATCGGCCACCTCCTCCGCGGCCAGACCGCCGGCAGACACCTCGCGGACGACCAGCCGGAGGTCGGTGGTAGCTGCGCGCAACAGCGGAAGCCGGGTCCGCGCCGCCGCCACAGAACGTATCTGCGCCGGCAGCACCAACAGCGTGCAGGCAGCAAGTGACAATGCCTCCCGCACCACCTCGTCCTCTCCGCGCGCAACGTCCGCAACCGCCAAGCCATGGCCATCTCTGGCCGCAGTCAGCACCGTGCGCACGGAGCTGGGTGTGACCGGCACTGGGTCAGCGCGCGCCCAGGAGAGCACAGCCACATCGTCCACGACCGGTAGCACCGCCCGCAGCGACGCGGCGTTGATCCGCCCGCTGGTGGCGGCAAGGTCCGGCCACCGAAGCCCCTGCGCCGTCTCGCCGCCGAGCAGTAGGTCGGCCCCACCGCCCCACGGGTCCAGGTCGACGAGGACGACCGACCGGTCGGGGGTGCTCGCAGTCGTTGCTAGCGCAGCAGCGAACACTGATGCTCCAGCTCCGCCGCACCCACCCGTGACCGACACCAACAGCCCGCCGCCGCAATCAGTCGCACCGGCGCGCAGCGCTGCCAGCAGCCGGTCGCGATCGGCAGGCAACGAAAGAATCTGCTCGGCCCCCACCTCAGCGGCCCGTTGCCAGCTGCTCTGCACCTGGTCGCCGTGAGCCACCAACAGCACCCGGTGCCGACGCGGCAGCCGCAGGTCGATCAGCTGGTCGGCCATGTCCAGACCCACTACCACCGTCGACGCTGCAGCCCACGCTCGGCGCACGTCGACCGTCGTGACCTGCACCTGGGCGCCCGTGCCTGCGATGTCAGCGAGCTGCTCCAGCTCACTCACGAGTGCCGGCTCGTTGCTCACCACAAGCGGGCCGGGGGGCAAGCCCGTCGATAGAACTGGCCGGCTGCGCGGCAGAATTGATGTCGATCTGCTCATGCCGCATCGTGCGTCGCCAGAGCCGCTGCCGACAACCATCCGGATGCCCGCTGTGGACGGAGCTAGTCGTGGCGTGAGATTGTGGACAACGGGTGCTGGTCGGCGGGGCGCACTACAGTCACACGCGTGGACGTCGTCAGCCCGCCGCCGAGCCCGGCTGATGACGAGGCCCCCAATGGCCGGCCGGCTGCTTTCTTCGACCTGGACAAGACCATCATCGCCCGGTCGAGCACCCTCGCCTTCAGCCGCGCGTTCTTCGAGGGTGGGCTCATCACCCGCCGATCCGCACTGCGCAGTGCGTACGCGCAGTTCGTGTTCGGCCGATCCGGCATCGACCACGAGCAGATGGAGCGAATGCGTGAGTACCTGTCGGCCTTGTGCGCCGGCTGGGATGTGCAGACGGTTCGCGACATCGTGACCGAGACACTGCACACGATCATCGATCCACTCGTCTACGACGAGGCGGTCGGGTTGATAGAGGAGCATCATGCGGCAGGTCGCGAGGTCATCATCGTCTCCACGTCCGGCTCAGAGGTGGTCGAGCCGATCGGCGAGATGTTGGGCGTCGACCATGTGGTGGCCACGCAGATGACGATCGAAGACGGGCGATACACCGGCGAGATCGGCTTCTATGCGTTCGGTCCGCACAAGGCGACCGCGATGCGTGAGCTTGCCCAACAGCACAGCTACGACCTCACCGAGTCTTATGCCTACTCCGACTCTGAGACCGACGTCCCGATGCTGTCCGCCGTTGGCTACCCGCACGCCGTCAACCCCGACCGTGCCCTGCGCCGCATCGCCAGCGAGCGTGGCTGGCCCGTGCTGCGCTTCGACACACCGGTGGATCTGCGCGCCCGGGTGGGCTGGCGAACGCGTCCAGCCTGGGTCGCGCTCGCCGGTGTCACCGTGGCCGCGGCGACCGTGACCGCCGGTCTGCGGCTGCGCCGGCGCAAGCACCAACCGGCGATCTTCACCTGGACACGCCGACTGCCTCTTCCGCTCGGGCGCTGAGCGGCGTACAAAGGGACCAGACAACTCCACAGACTGACATGGTGCACCGGTACCCACGCGGCGATCACCCTTCCTACAGGGCAGTCATCGCGGGCCTGGTGCCCGAGGCGACGATACGAACTGCACGCCTGGTAGCCACGCACCATGCCAGCGAACGGCGCTACCTACGCGGTGGCGCCGTTCGCACGCCAGGAACCCCGCCAGGGCTCACCCCTCAGGGTTCATCCGTCAGGGGTGAACACTCCACCCCATAGCTGTACGCGTCGGCTGCAGCCAACAGCCATCCGAGCACCCCGGCGCGACCGCCGTCGCGATACCTCGCGAGCCCAGCCGCATAAGCAGCCGCCGAACGCGCATGTCCGGCCTCCGGCACCGTCAGTGATGGTGGGTCCACCCCGGTGTCGATGAGCACCAGCCGTTCCGCGGCACGTGCGACCAGCCCCGCACGGGGGCCGAACGCATCGGCGGTGGCCACCTCCGCATGCACCACCGCCGCGAGCACCATCCCCGGCGCGGCCGTCCCGGCCAGCACCAGCTCGCCAACCCCCCGCAGCCGTTGCGCGCTTGCGGCCGACGCCGGCCGGCCACGGGAGCTGTCATCGGCGTCCGTTGCGAGCGCATGCAGCCTGGCCAGAGTCTGCAGTGGGCTTCGTTGCCAGCTGGGCAACTGCCCCACCAGCTCGCTAGAGACTCGCATGGCAGCAGCGGCGGTTGCATCGCCGCGACCGGCGCGCAGGTCGTCCAGCGTGCAGGCGCTGCCCTCCAACGCCGCACTCGCTGCGGCGCCCCGCAACAGCGCCTCGCCCGTGTCGGCAGGTCCGGTGCGGCGCAGACCTCTATCCCGCAACAGCGCATCCACGGCGTCGCGGGCGGCTGTCATCGCCGACGGGACACCTTCATGGGTGGCAAGCACTGCCAGTGGGTCTCCGGCGCTCGTCGACATCGGCTGCAGACTAGCCAGCCGACCGGCACTGGCCGCTCGTGCGCATTGCTAGCCTGCAACCGCGATGGACGACTGGCAGCGGATCACCCACGCCCGGTCGTTCGCCGCGGTGGCAGATACCTACGACCGGGCGCGACCGTCGTACCCCGACGGGGCCGTGCAGTTCATGGTCGGCTCCACCTCACGGACGGTTGTGGACCTCGGCGCTGGCACCGGCGCCCTGACCAGGTTGCTGATCGCTGCCGGACATGCCGTCATCGCTATCGACCCGTTGTTGCCGATGCTGAGTCACCTGCGTCGTCGCTCGGCCGGGCATGGGCCGGCAGTGTTGGCGGGGGCCGCTGAGCGCATCCCGCTGCGCCGTGCCAGTGTCGATGCGGTCACCATCGGACAGGCATATCACTGGTTTGACCCAGACCGTGCCCTGCCTGAGCTGGCCAGGGTGATCAAAGCCGGTGGTGTGTTGTCGATGGTGTGGAACATGCGCGACGAGTCGGTGCCGTGGGTGCGGCGGCTCGGCACGATCGTCGGCGGCCACACCTCGATGCAGGATCCCAGTGGCGCGCTCGGGTTGGTCGGCAATTTCGGTCCAGTGCAATGGCAGCGCTTCCGGTTGTACCAATCGGTAGACCGGGCCGGACTGATCGATCTGGTGCGTTCACGGTCACACGTCGCCGTGCTGGACAAGTCAGACCGCGACGACGTCCTCAACCAGGTCGGCGAGCTGTACGACCGCCAGCGCGGTGACGTGCTCGGCCTGCAGGTGCCCTACGTGACGCATTGCCTGCGCGCTGTGCGGCTCGCGGACTGATCGAGACTCGGCAATGGACGGCACCGGTGTGTTGGCGCTCGCGGCGCTGGCGATCGTGGTGTTGATGGGGCTTGCCGTCTGGTCGCGACGGCGCAACCGGCGCGACCTCGGCACCCCCGCCGACCGCGCCACCTTTGCCACCTTGCACACGGCGTCGCTTGCGTCCCCCCCGCTGCGTGCGGGGCTCACCACTCCCAGCGCCGAGCGGGCTATCCGGCATCTGCGGACCCTGTTGGGCACGACGGCGGTCGCGCTCACTGATGGCCAGCAGGTGTTGGCCTGGACGGCAGCGGCAACCACCACGCCGAGCAGGTGGTCGAGCTGGCTCAGGCAACGCTTACGTCTGGTCAGACCCATGCCTACGACGTCGGCTGCAGTCGCGAGAGGTGCCAGCTACGTGGTGGTGTGATCGCCCCGCTGGTGGTGGAAGACCGGGTGGTGGGCACGGTGGCGGCATGGACCGGCAGCACCTCTGCCAGCCTGGTAAGGGCCACCACCGAGGTCGCCCGCTGGGTGTCCGGCCAGCTCGAGCTTGCCGAGCTCGACAAGTCCCGCACAGCGTTGATGGAGGCTGAGGTACGGGCGCTGCGGGCGCAGATATCTCCGCACTTCGTCTACAACTCGCTCACCGCGATCGCCACGTTCGTCCGCACCGACCCCGAACGAGCGCGGGAGCTGCTCGTGGAGTTTGCGGACTTCACCCGGTACTCGTTCCGGCGGCACGGGGACTTCACCACCTTGGCCGAGGAGCTCCGCTCGATCGAGCGTTATCTCGTGCTGGAGCAGGCGAGATTCGGTGACCGGCTGGTGGTGACGTTGCGCATCGCGCCCGAAGTGCTCCCCGTACAGCTTCCGTTCCTGACAGTGCAACCGCTGGTCGAGAATGCGGTCCGGCATGGACTCGAGGGCAAGGCAGGCGTCGGGCACGTCAGCATCACCGCCATGGACGACCGCACCGACGCCCTCATCACCATCGAGGACGACGGGGTCGGTGAGGACCCGATGCGGATGCGCCGGGCACTGGCCGGCGAGGCGGGGGACGACTCGGTCGGGTTGGCAAGCGTCGACGAACGGTTGCGGACGGTCTATGGCGACGAGTACGGCCTGGTGGTCGAGACCGCAATCGACGCCGGCACGAAGGTGCTCGTGCGGGTACCGAAGTTCGCACCTGGGGTGAGCAGTTGACCGTGCGCTGAGCCGGCGATAGGCCCCGCAGGTGCCTGGTTTGTCGCTGCTCACGATGATGCGACGGCAAGGGCAGCCAAAGCCGCGAGCAGGGCAACCTCGACAGCGGCACCGAACACGTCTCCGGTCAACCCACCCAGGCGCCGACGGGCGTGCGCGGCCATCCCGACGCCGCCCAGCAGGGCGGCCGGAACCGCGAACACCCCACTCAACCCCATGCCCACCAGGCTCAGCACTGCGGTCACAGCGAGCGCGGTGAGCGCGACAACCAGGGCCGCCGGGTAGGCCGGGACGGCACCGAGCATCGTCGATCCGAGTCCACCGGGGCGAGCGTCGCCCCAGCCGTCGACACACAGCACCGGCAAGACGGCGCGGGCAGCCACCATCGCCGCTGCCAGCGCCCACGGGCCCGATTCCAACACGACCTGGCTGCCGAGAACGATCTGACCGACGAGCACCAAGACGAGCGTGACCACTCCGACCGGGCCGACATCACCGCTGCGCATGACCTGCAGCATCCGCTCACGGTCCCCCCCGGCAGCCAGCCCGTCCGCGGTGTCTGCCAGCCCGTCGAGGTGCAGGCCTCGGGTGAGCATTGCGGCGGCTGCCACGGCAGCAACCGCCGCAGCCACCGGGGGCAGCCCCAGTGCCAGTAGCACCCAACCGGCTAGCCCGCTGGGCACGGCCACCAGAAGTCCGGCAGCGGTGGCCATCAGCATGGCCGCGCCGGCCACCTGGCGGTCGACGGACGCGGGAGGTCGCACGTGCACCGCGGTCAGGGTGCCGGCCGCCAGCCGCCATCCCTCAGCCCAGTCCGACCCGCGCACGCTCATTGGTGAGCCATCACGATGGCAGCTCGAGTGCCCGCCCGGCCACCACCAGTAGGCAACGGTCGGCGGTTGCGCCCAGTCGGGCGTTCAGTCGTCCCTGCTCGTCGCGGAACAGCCGACCGGCCGCAGTGGACGGCACCACCCCCGCGCCGACCTCGTTGCTCACGGCGATGACCGGCACCGGGGTTGCGACCCAGGCGTCGGCGAGCCGGGTCACCTCGCGGTCGACGTGCTCGCGCCAGCCGGGTCGGGCATCCCACGCACCGGCGGCGTCCAACAGGGCGGTCAACCACAGGGTGAGGCAGTCGACCAGCACCGGGCCACGTGCGTCGGCAAGCAGACTGGCAACGTCAGTAGTCTCGACCGTCCGCCATTTGGCGGGCCGTCGTTCACGGTGCAGCCGTACCCGCTCGGCCCACTCGGGGTCACTACCTGTCGCCGGCCCGGTCGCGACGTAGGTGACCGGGTGGGTGTATGAGCCGGACCTACCCGCCAACTCGTCTGCCACCTCAGTAGCGAGCCGTTCGGCTGTGCTGCTCTTGCCCGAGCGCGCTGCCCCCAGCACGAGGGTGCGATGCCCCGGCCGGTCGATCTCCCGTTCCGCGCCCACCGCGATGGTCTCGAGGTCGTGCCCGGCGCGGGCTCCCACAGCCGCGAACCGAGCCTCCACGTCAGGTGGGCTGAAGTGCCCGAGGTGCGTGGCGATCACCTCGGTTCGGTGGTCCACCACGCCGACGGCCCGCAACGCCGCGACCTGCACCGCAAATGCCTCCAGGTCCTGGTGGCTGTTCGATGGGGTCGACATGTCAGCAGCCAGCAGCAGGACGCAAAGATGGCGGCCAGCGAGCGCAGCCAGACTCGCCTCGGGAAGCGACCCGGCGGCGTACAGCAGACGTGAACCATCCGCTGCGGTGAGCAGATAGCCACAGACGCCGGCCGACGCCCCGGCACGCTGTGCGGCCAGCACCTCAACGTCGTACGCACCGGCTGGAGACTCGACACTGAACCGGTCACCGGGGCGGACCTCGACGCAGTTCTGGGCCTGACCTGGGGTTGACACGGCTGACCGGCAGCCGACGAGTGCGTGCTCGCTGCCCACCACCATCGGCGCCGGTCGGTCATCGTGCGGCGACCAGTTAGCAGCGAACGATGCAACGCTGGGTTCCACCGGGTGTGCCCCGCTCAGCAACAACGCCCGGATCGATGCCAGCGACCTGCCCGCCCGCACTGCGGCGCCCGCGGACTCCGCCCCCAGATCCAGCACAACTGCGTCGTCCACCAGCACGCTCGTCGGCCGGCGCACGACGCCGCGTCGCAGCGCGTCGGCACACGAGCCGCAACCACAGACCGCATCGGGCCAGCCGTCAGCGCAGGCCGAACCCAGCAGCAACACCCGCACGGCGGCCACCGTACGAGGCGATCACCGGTGTCGTCAGCGCGGCCCCGAACTGTGTCGGCGTCCCCGGGCCGGGATGCCCAGCCGGCACCTCATCGGCCCAGCAGCGGGTACCCTGCAGGCCGTGCAGTTCCTCGCGGGCGAGCGCCCCCCGTACGACCTGACGTACAACGACGTCTTCATGGTGCCCGCCCGCAGCGGTGTGGCCTCCCGCTTCGACGTCGACCTGACCACGCCGGATGGTGTCGGCACCACGCTTCCGGTGGTGGTGGCGAACATGACCGCGGTCTCCGGACGCCGGATGGCCGAGACGGTCGCCCGCCGGGGCGCGGTCGCGGTGCTGCCGCAAGACATCCCGCTGGACGTCGTCGGGCGGGTCATCGACGCGATCAAAGGCGCCCACCCTGTCTATGACACGCCGATCACCGTCCAGCCCGGCACGACTGTCGGTGAAGCGCTGAGCCTGATGCCCAAGCGCGCCCACCGGGCCGTTGTTGTGGTGGACGGACGCACGCCGGTGGGCGTGATGACCGAACACGACGGGCGCGGTGTCGACCGCTTCGCTCAAGTGCACGAGGTGATGGGCACCGACCCGTGGACGCTACCGGCAGGCACCGAACCGCGGGCAGCCTTTGATGCGTTGACCGACCGGCACCTGATGCTTGCCCCGGTCACCGACGGCGACCAGTTGTGCGGTGTCCTCACCCGCACCGGGGCGCTGCGGGCCACGCTCTACCAACCGGCACTGGACCCCGAGGGCCAGCTGATGGTCGCCACGGCCATCGGCATCAACGGCGACGTAGCAGGCAAGGCCAAGTCCCTGCTGCACCATGGTGCCGACGTGCTCGTCGTGGACACAGCACACGGTCACCAGGACAAGATGCTGGACGCCCTTGCGGCCGTCACCGCCGCCCGTGACGCACAAGCAGCCGCCACTGGTCGCCGGGTGCCGGTGGTGGCAGGCAATGTGGTCACCGCGGCAGCGACCCGTGAGCTGGCCGGCGCCGGCGCCGATGTGGTCAAGGTCGGCGTCGGTCCCGGAGCGATGTGCACCACCCGGATGATGACTGGGGTCGGTCGGCCACAGTTCTCCGCGGTGCTCGAGTGCGCGGCGGCAGCGCGCGAGTCAGGGGCACATGTCTGGGCCGATGGCGGTGTGCGGCACCCGCGAGATCTGGCGCTGGCGCTGGCCGCAGGGGCTGCCAGCGTGATGGTCGGGTCGTGGTTCGCCGCCACCAACGAGAGTCCCGGCGACCTGGTGATCGCCGCGGACGGCCGGCCGTACAAGGAGTCGTTCGGGATGGCCTCGTCCAGAGCAGTGAGCAACCGCACCCGGGACTCCGCCGGCTTCGACCGGGCCCGGATGGCGCTGTTCGAGGAGGGCATCTCGACGGCGCGGATGTATCTAGACCCGGCGCGCCCGGGGGTCGAGGACCTGCTGGACTCGATCACCGCCGGCATCCGCTCGGCCGCAACCTATGCCGGCGCCCGCACCGTCGCCCAGCTCCAGGAGCGGGCGGTGATCGGGGTGCAAAGCGTCGCCGGGTACGACGAGGGTCGGCCGCTGCACGCTGGCTGGTGACTGTCGTGGTCGAGGCGTTGGCTGGCCTGCGGGTGCTGGTGGTCGACGATGAGCAACCGGTCCGCGACGAGCTCACCTACCTACTGGCCGGCGACCCACGAGTGGCCCGGGTGGACACCGCCGCATCGGGCGCCGAGGCGATCCGGGCATTGGCCACCCGCAGCGTGGACGTGGTCTTCTTGGACATCGCCATGCCGGGTCTGGACGGGCTTGAGGTCGCCGGACTGCTTATCGACAGGCCAACACCGCCACGGATCGTCTTCGTGACCGCGCACGACGAGCACGCCGTCGATGCCTTCGATTTGGACGCTGTCGACTATCTACTGAAGCCGGTGCGCCCGGAGCGGCTGTTCGAGGCGGTGCGTCGGGTGGTCGCCAGCGGAGACGATGCCTCGGCGGACCGTGTCGCCGCATCGAGCGCGGCGCCCACCCAGGCATCCGGCAGGACAGCCGAGCAGCGGGGGCCGCAGCCGCCCGACGATCAGGTCGTGTCCGCCGAGCGCGGCGGGGTGACCCGTTTCGTGGCCCGCTCTGAGGTCGCCTGGGTGGAAGCACACGGCGACTACGCGCGGCTGCACACACCGGAGCAGATGTACACCTGGTGCGGGTTCCCCTGGTCACTCTTGAGCAGCGCTGGGGCGACGCCGGCTTCGTGCGCATCCACCGCAGCCTGCTCGTAGACATCAGCCGAGTGGTCGAGGTGCGCAACGACGCCGGTCGGGTGAGTGTGCTCGTGGTTCCCAAGTCGGGGGCGGCCGATCAGGTGGAGCTGCAGGTCGCGCGCCGCAACGCCCGCGAGCTTCGTGACCGGCTGGTGCGCAGCGCACGCCCCTGATCTCGCTGACCGGTGGGCCTAGGTGAACGGAGAGACCGGACGCGGTTGCGGGACCTCGTCAAACCACATGTCCACCCGCTCGTCGTAGAGGCAGACCAGTCCGGCGACCTTCAGGCTTTCCGCCAGTGGTGCCGGATAGGTCCAGGCGACATCGGTGTGCAGCGCGTCGCCGACCTGCGCCGACCACCACGTCGCCGCCCCCTCATAGGGGCAGTGGGTGATGGTGGCGAAGTTGTGCAACAGATCGCCACGCACGTCGGTGATGGGCAGGTAGTACCGCGCGATCTAGCCCGGTCTCGAACAAGATCCGCGGTTGCGGGGAGTCGGCGATCGTGACGCCGTCCAGCTCGATGCGCACATGCCACGAGCTGGCCAAGATGTCCACCCGCTTGTACGGGTCGCGGGGGTGCACGAAGACCGGCTCGTCCTCTTCCAACCACTGGTCGGCGGCGCCCAGCCGATTCGGACCAGGCCACTCAGAGCGTCGCCCCTCGCGTCCGGGTAGGTTGCCGCGGCGCCGCGTACGGTCTGGCCCTGCAGCCTCAGATCGTGCAGCAACCCACACCCGCTTGGGTGACGGCTCGGTCGGCACGGTGGCGGTTATCTGCGTCAGGCCCACGCCGGCTCTCCTCCGGAGAGATGGTGACCCCATCGTCGCCCACCGATGACCAAGCAGCGCCACCGCTGCAGGCCGCCGGGGGTAGCCTGCCGATGGTGGAGGACCGACCCAGACGACCGCAGCGGGTCCGGGTCAGCAGCCCGCGCACGTCGGCCTCCGCGGCGCGACCGCGGGGCGGCGCGCAAGAGATCGACGCGCAGACGCATCTGGGCGAGGTGTACATGCGTTCGCTGCTGCGCACCCAGCTGCGGCTGGCGCTCACCGCACTGGCGCTGGTCGGTGGGCCGCTGGTCGCGCTGCCGCTGATTTCGTACTGGCGCCGAGTGTTGCGACCGTCTCCGTGCTGGGGCTGCCGCTGCCGTGGCTGCTGCTCGGCGTGGTCGTGCACCCAGTGCTGGTGTTCGTTGGCTGGGTGTACGCACGACGCGCGGCCCAGGCCGAACAGCAGTTCGCCGACTTGGTCCTGCGCTCGTGAACGTGGCAGCCGGCTGGACTGCGGTGATCTTGGTGTCGGTAGTCACCCTCGGCATCGGCGCTTTCGGACTGCGCTTCAGCCGCACACCCTCAGACTTCCTCGTTGCCTCACGCTCGGTCGGCCCGCTGTGGAACGCTTCGGCGATCGGCGGCGAGTACCTGTCGGCGGCGTCCTTCCTCGGTGTTGCCGGGCTGGTGCTGGCGTTCGGGGCCGACATGCTGTGGTTTCCGGTCACCCACACCTGAAAGCCGGTCAATCACCCCCGGATCAGGCAGAAAGGGTGCCCCACCGGGTCGAGGTAGACCCGGAAACCCCCTTCCGTCGAGGGTTGATGCTCGTGCACCCGCGCGCCGGCGCTGATGATCGCCGGCTCGGCCGCAGCGATGTCGGGCACGGACAGGTCGAGGTGGACCTGCTGCGGGTGGCTGCCACCTGGCCACGTCG
>JACCYS010000094.1 GCA_013696365.1 Nocardioidaceae bacterium | reverse complement strand
GTGATGGCGGCCCTCGGGCATCTGGGGCAGACAGAATCGATGGCGCAGTACGCCACCTCCAGGGGAGTGCCGATGGCCACCCTGGCAACTCGAGTCACCGGAGTGCAGATCGCGCTCGGCGGACTCTCGGTGATCCTCGGGGTGTGGGGGGACCTCGGCGCGATCCTGCTGACCGCGTTCCTGCTGCCGACCGCGCTCCTGATGCACGGGTTCTGGAAGGAGACCGAGCCGATGGCCAAGCAGATGGAGATGGTCCAGTTCAACAAGGACGTGGCGTTGGCCGGAGCGTCGCTCGCCTTCCTCTGGGTCTTCGCCCAGGACGTGGGGCTGACCCTTACCGGACCTCTGCTGGGGCTGTGAGGCCTACATCAGGTTCTTCAACCCGGCGTAGCCGCCGTCGGCGAGCCGGGCGCCGGACAGGGCGGAGTACTCGTCGTCTGCGGTCACGCCGAGACCGTTGACGAACCGGTTCATGAAGTTGAACAGGGCGCAGACGGACACCGCGTCATGCAGGGCCTGTTCCTCCCAACCGGCCGCGAGGACGGCTTCGGCGTCGGCGGGGGAGACCCGTGCCGGAGAGCTGGTGAGCTTGCCGACGTAACGAAGCAGCGGCCGCATCCGGTCGTCGACGTCCGCGGTGTCCAGGTCCTCGATCAGCCCGGACAGGGTCGGCTCGCTGACCCCGAACCTCTCGGCGGTCACGCTGTGGATGCCGTAGCAGTAGTCGCAGGAGTTGAGCCCGGACACGTAGGCGGCGACCAGCTCGCGCTCGGCCACGGTCAACGGTGACGGTCCACGCATCAGCCTCGTGATAGTCGACCAGCGGGCGGGCTGTGTCGGGGTAGGCCCGGAAGACGTCGAGCAGCTTCGCTGAGTCCGGGAGCGAGGGGAGGAACGTCACTCGCCGGCCTCCGCGGCCAGCCGGGGCAGGTCGGCGATAGTGATCCGGCCCCGACCCAGGTGCACCAGGCCCTGGTCGGCGTACTCGTTGAGGATCTTCGTGGTGGTCTCGCGCGAGGTGCCCGCCAACGCGGCCACCTGCTCGTGGGTCAGCTGGATCTGGATGCCCCGTCCCAACAACCGCCGGGGCTCCTGGCCGGCGAGCAGGCACAGGGTGGTGGCGATGCGCTGGGGCACACTCTTGAACACGGTGTCGGACAGGCGGCGCTCGAGCTGGGAGACCCGGTTTCCCAGGATCTCGGAGATGCGTGCGGCGATCCGGGAATCGGAGAGCAGGAATCGCTGCACGTCGGACCTGCTCATCACGCACACGGTGACCTTGTCGAGGGCCTCGGCGAAGTTGTCGTGCATCTGCTGGCCGAGCAGGAGCATCTCGCCGAAGATCGTGCCGGGGGTGATGATGGCCGTGGTCAGGGTCCGGCCGTCGGGGGAGACCCGGAAGATCCGTACCCTGCCCTGCTTGAGGATGAAGAGGGTCTCCATCGGCTGGGGTGGGGAGTAGAGCAGCTCGCCGGGGGAGAACTGCCGCATCGGTGCGGCTGCCCCGATGGCCGCGATCTCCTCATCGTTGAGGTCGGCAAAGATGTCCACCTCTGACATGCACCAGAGGTCGTCGGCTCCTTGACCGCGGCGTTCCACGTCTGACAGCTCCTCCCGTCGTCCCGGCGCCCAAGGTGGGGCGCCGTCCAACTGCAGGTCACCCATGTGCCCCACCAGACAGTATGACGACGGGTCCGGTCGGGAGTTGGACTTCACAGGCAGGTGGCCCGCGTCGAGGCGGGCCACCGTCTCCTCTGCCATGGTGCGGCTCAGTCGTGTTCGCGTCGGGCGAGCACGGAGTACACGATCCCGAGGACGAGTCCGAACAGCAGGTGGCCCATCAGGCTCTGCCAGGCGGTGGTGTTGAGCTCGAACACGGGCATGCCGAGCTGTGCCGGCATGATCAGCAGTGCGCCCAGCACCCACCAGACCACGCCGTAGCCCATCCCGACAAGAGCCGCAGGGACGAGCGTCTTGGCCAGCGAGCCGAGCAGGACCGCGAAAGACGCGCCGATGAAGGCGGAGATGGCCAGGTGCACGATCCAGCCGACGGCTGCCGAGCTGCTGCCGACGAGCTGGGCGACCATGCCGATCATGTCCATCATCGCCATGAGCAGGCCGAAGACGACGCCGCCGGCGAGACCGCCGACGATGCCGTAGACCGCGCGGTGGGTGGTGGCTGTCAGGTTCATCGAGTGTGTGGTGGTGGACATCGGTTTGACCTCCTGTTGAGTGGTTGTGGATGACGCTAGAAGGACCAGCTGGTGCGGTTCGGTGACCGCGCTTACACATCAGGCGTCGAGATCGCGGAGGGCGTCCTCGATGCCGCGGTGGAAGGTGGGGTAGGCGTAGATCATGTGCCGCAGCCGGTCGACGGGGACGCGGCCGTGGACGGCGACGGCGAGGGCGCCGAGGACCTCACCGCCGGCGGGGCCGGCGGAGGTGGCGCCGACCAGCAGGCCGGTGTCGGCATCGACGACGAGCTTGATGAGACCTTCGTTGCCGGCCTTGTGGATCCAGCCGCGTGCCGAGGACGGCACCTGCGCGAGACCGGTACGGACGGCGATGCCCCGGTCCCGCGCCTGGGCCTCGGTCAGCCCCACGGCACCGACCTCGGGGTCGGTGAAGGTCACCCGGGGCACGGCGTCGTACTCGGCGGCGGGCCCGGGGTCGCCGAGGATGTCGCGGACGGCGATCTTGGCCTGGTAGGTGCCGACGTGGGTGAAGGCGCCGTGACCGGTGACGTCCCCGACCGCCCACAGTCCCTCCCCGGCGCGCAGGTGTTCGTCGACTTCGAGGGCCCGGCCAGCAGGGTCGAGTCCGACGGTGTCGACGCCCAGTCCGGTGAGGTCGACTCGGCGTCCGGTGGCGACCAGCAGCCTGTCCGCGGTCAGGTCCCGGTCGGGCAGGTGGAGGGTGAAGCGTCCGTCGTGGGTGACGCGGTCGACCTTCGCTGAGGTGACCACGGTGATGTCGTCGCTCTCGAGGGCTTCCTGGACGAGGGTCGAGGACTCGGGTTCCTCGGCCGCGAGGAGCCGGTCGGCTGCCTCGACGACGGTGACGGCCACCCCGAAGCGGGCGAAGACCTGTGCCAGCTCCAGCCCGATCGCGCCGCCGCCGAGAACGATGAGCGAGTCGGGCAGGGTGGTCAGCTCTATGGCTTCGCGGTTGGTCCAGTACGGCGTGTCCGCCAGCCCCGGAATCGGCGGAATCGAGGCGACGGTGCCGGTGGCCAGCACCACCCCACGCCGCGCCTCGACGAGCTGGCCGTCGACGAGCACGCGACCGGGGCCGGCGAGCTGGGCACGGCCACGGACGAAGTGTCCGCCCTGTCCCGTGAACCGGTCGACCGCGACCTGGTCGTCCCAGTCGTCGGTGGCCTCGCGGCGGATCCGCTCGGCGACCTGTGCCCAGTCGGGCGTGACGTTAGCCTTGCCGGCCAGGCCCTCCACGCGGCGGGTCTCGGCGATCAGCCCGGCCGCTCGGATCATCATCTTGCTCGGGATGCAGCCCCAGTAGGGGCACTCGCCGCCGACCAGCCGGCTCTCCACCCCGAGGACCTCCAGGCCGGCAGAGGCGAGCTCCCCGGCGACTGCTTCACCAGCCACGCCCAACCCGACAACCACGACATCCACAGTGCGATCTGGGATCTGTGCGCTCATCGGGCGACCGTCCCCTCAACGCTGGCTTCGCCCGCGACGACCTGGACACCGTGCCCGAACGCGACGTGGTCCTTGATCTTGCGCGCCGCCGGGAAGGGCCTCCGGTATTCCCACGCTGCGTCGGTGTTGGTCTGACCGTCCACGGTGACGGAGTAGTAAGAGGCCACGCCCTTCCACGGGCACACCGAACGCGTCCAGCTCGGTTCGAAGTACTCCTCCACGAGCGAGTCACGGGGGAAGTAGTGGTTGCCCTCGACCACGACCGTGTCGTCGCTCTCGGCCAGTACGACGCCGTTCCAGATCGCCTTCATCCTCATGGGTGCTCCCTACAGTTCGGTGACTTCACCGCCTCAAGGTAGGCCGGGCTCAGCCCCTCGTCCGTAAGCGCCATCACGGAACGCGCGGTGACCTGGTCGCTGCGATTCGCCTTCGGTGGAAGGCCAGCACGGCAGCTGCGCGAGCGCCGTCGCGCGCCTCAGGAAACGGCACCACACCGCCGATCACCGGGAAGTGTCGGCGCCATCACAGACCGTGGGGCTCTCTGTCGGTTTCGTTGTCCGAGATAGCAGAACCGGCATGTGGAGGAAGGAGGCGGGTGATGGCTTCACACATCGAGGGAATGGTCTTTCCCGGGCGCACCACCGGGTTGACGAGGCGTCTGCGTGAGCGCCTGGCCAGGATGATGGAGGCGCTGACAGCGCGAGATGAGATCCGCTCATCATTGCCGTTGGCATCAGGAGAAAGAGTCCTGACTATGACATGTGACAGCAGTGGAAGCTGGGTGGCAGCGAGCGAGCGTGCGTTGTACCACTCCGACGGTGCACCATCACGCGTCGCTGTCCCGCGGGAGTGGGTCCGTCTGGGGTGGGAAGAGATCGGCAAGGTCACATGGGATGACAGAGATTCCACGTTGACCCTCACCGGTCTCCTCCCGACCGTCGCGCGTCGTACAGTGCTGCATCTTCCGAGTGCCTACCCTCTGGCCTCTCTAGCCAAGGAGCGTGTGGCCTGGACCGCGGTGGTGCGCACTCAGGTTGACTTGGGCAAGCACGGTATGGCCCGCGTGATCGGCCGAAGGCGGCCGGGGTCCGAGGAGTTGACGTGGCTGGTGGGACTGGACGGTGAGCGAGACACGCCCGGCGTGCAGGAAGCTCTTGAGGAGGCGCTCGAGGGCCTCCGCGGCCGGCTGGGTATGTGAACCCACCCGCGGGACGAGGTATCAGCCGAGTCCTGGGGGTGTTCCTGCAACCAGCTCGTTGATCGCCTCGGCGATCTCGGTGGGGTGGTCCTCGGGGGTGAAGTGCTTGCCGCCGTTGATCCGGCGGATGTCCGTGCCGAGATCGTCCGCGAGGCGTGCGCCGTAGGGCAGCTTCTGGAACTGGTCTGCGTCGCCCCAGACGACTCGCGCGGGTAGTCCGAGGTGCGGAAGGCGGTCGGCCACCGCGAGCGTGTCGTGGACATCCAGGGCTGACACCTGCCGCATCAGTGACGCCGCGGCACCGTGGGTGGCGTAGGACTGCCAGTGCAGGCCGATGGACTCGCGCGCGATCTCGCCATGGTCGTGTCCTCGTCGCAGCAGCTGTACAAAGCTCGGGTACATCGCCACATCGGGCATGTGCTGCAGCAGGCCTGATAAGCGAGCCATCAGCTTCACGCTGGGGATTGGCCAGGAGTCGTAACACACCGCGTTCGTGAGCACGAGCCCCGCGAACCGCTCGGGCGCTCGGGCTGCGGCGATCTGTGCCACGCCCCCGCCGAGGTCGTGGCCGACCAGCACGGGGTCGTGAAGTCCGAGGTGGTCGAGCCAGGCGAGGAGTCGTTCGGCCTGCGCGGCCAGGCCGAGATCGAGGCCGACACCGCCGGGGATGCTCGTGCCGTACCCGGCCATCTCCCAGGCCAGGCTCCGCCCCTTGACCAGCGGCATGACATGGCGCCACAGCCGCGGTGAGGTAGGGATGCCGTGCACGAGCACGACGGCCTGCCCCGTGCCGTTCTCGATCCACCGTGTCGGCACGCCACCGACGAGGGTCTCCTTGTGTTCCATGCGCGGTCCCTCCCGGGCGGGGGATCTCGGTGCCGCAGACGGTCAGCCTGCGGATGTCGTGGTCTTGTTTCCCCTTCGGTCCCGGGTCATGTGTCGGCGCACGAGAGTGCCGCCAGCCGCCAGGAGTGCGAGGGCGGCCAGTGCGAGGAGAAACCCGCTGGCACCCAGCGACGCGACCGTGTTCGCGAGGGTCTGTTGGACGGAGGCGGCGGCCTCGATGACCGGGTCGGCCGTGGAGCCACCGCGAAGTACTCGGATCTCCCACCAGCCGTAGTAGGCGACGTAGGCACCGACCAGGACGAGGAGGACCCCACCGGCGGTGGGCACGAGGCGACCCACGCGTCGTGCGCCGCGCACGAGAGACTGCTGGGCGAGCGCGACAGAGAGCGCGGCGGTGCCGACGACGAGGCCCATCCCGGCCCCGTAGAGCAGGAAGAGGGCCGACCCGGCGAGGACGGAGTCGGCGCGGAATGCCGCGACGACCACGGCCAGGAACGGCGCGACCGTGCAGGTCAGGCTGGCTGCCGCATAGGAGACGCCGAAGCCGAACATCGAGCGCATCGAGCCGGTGATCGGCCCCTTCCCGCCGAGCCGCGGCTTCGGCCCGGGCAGGCCCCGCCCGGCCAGCAGCCACAGACCGGCGACCAGCAGAAGGATGCCGACCACGACGGTCACCCACGGCAGATAGCGCTGCGCCGAGGAGGCGACCGGTGCCACGAGGAACCCGAACGCCGCGAACACCACCAAGAATCCCGCGGTCATCGCGGCAGTCATCTTCAGCGCCCGCTGCACGGCGACCATCCGGTTGGGCTGGTCGCCGATCACCAGGAGGGTCAGGTAGGCCGGGAGCAGCGCGAACCCGCAGGGGTTGAGCGCGGCGAGCATCCCCGCGCCGAGGGCGATCGCAGCGGCACCGTCCAGCATGTCAGCCCACGAGCCCCTCGACCTTGTCCGCGAGGACGTGGTCGTCGAGGTAGCCTTCCGCGACCACGCCGCCGTCGGCGTCGAGGACGAGGTAGGTGCTCTGCGCGGTCACACCGAAGTGGCGCCACACTTCGCCGTCCTCGTCGATGAGGTGTGTCGGGCCGTCGACCTGTACGGCGAAGTCGCGGATGTCCCCTTCGTCGGCGAGGCCGCCCACACCCACGACGCTGACCTGCCCGTCGTACTGCTCGGCGAGCCGGCTGACGCCAGGGGCCTGCGCCCGGCAGGTGGGGCACCACGGCGCCCAGAACCAGAGCACCGCCGGTCTGCCCGCGAGCGTCTCCCCGTCGAAGGGCGAACCGTCCAACGTCTCTGCGGTGAACGCCAGGTCTGTCTCGGGGGGAGTCGCGACGGAGCCCGTCGAACCGTCCCCGGTACTGCCCTCGCTGCCCTCGCTGTCGCCGTCGGCGACGCCGGTCGAGCATCCTGTGAGGACCAGGACCGCGCCGGCGACAAGGGTGCTGACTGCCCTGAGGCTCATGCGTCTCCTTCATCGTCCTGATGCGACCAGTCTGTCCTGGAGCCCCCAGTCTTACTGGGAGTCAACCCCGCTTCCGTGAGCGCGCTTACGGACGGGGCGCCCGTCGCCACCCATGCTGAACGCCTGAGGAGGCCCAGATCATGGCTCACCATCGCGCGGCACTGCTGGCCGCAGGCTTGCTGACCGTGCTCACCGCGTGCTCCGGCCTGGGCAACGACGGTCAGGCCGGGGGCCCGTCCGCCACGCCCGCCCAGGTCGAGGCGGACCCGTCCGAGGAAACGGTCTCCGCGCTCGACGACCGCTTCGACCCCCGGCTTCCCGAGCCACTGGTCGACCCCGACGAGGTCCGCTCCGGGGGGCCTCCGCCTGACGGCATCCCGCCCATCGACGAGCCCTCCTTCGAGTCCGCGGACACGGTCACCTGGCTGGAGTCGGACGAGCCCGTGCTCTCCCTCACCGTTGAGGGCGAGACACGCGCCTATCCGTTGCGGGTCATGACGTGGCACGAGATCGTCAACGACACCGTGGCAGGCGTGCCGGTCGCGGTCACCTACTGCCCGCTGTGCAACTCGGGGGTCGCCTTCCTGCGCGAAGTGGACGGGCGAGTCCTGTCCTTCGGAACCTCCGGGATGCTGTATGCCGACAACCTCGTGATGTACGACCGACAGACCGAGTCCCTGTGGCCGCAGCTGACCGGGCAGGCCTCGATCGGCGTCCTCACCGGCCAGAAGCTCACCGCCATCCCCATGGGGATAGTCGCCTGGAGCGAGTTCCGCGACGCACACGCCAACGCGCTGGTCCTGTCGCAGGACACCGGCTTCGACCGGCCCTACGGCTCCAATCCCTACGTCGGGTACGACGACCCCGACGGCGCCCTGCTCTTTGAGCTGCCAGGCGAGCCCGACGAGCGGCTGCCGGTCAAGGAACGCGTGATCGGGCTCAGCGACGGGTCGAGCGGCGTTGCGGTCGTCCGGAGCGCCCTCGCCGGCCGACAGCCCCTCGAGGTCACGGTCGGAGACCGGGACGCGGTCCTGTGGCACCGACCAGGACAGACCTCCGCGCTCGACACGCCCAGCATTGCCGGGGGCGAGGACATCGGGACCGTCGGCGTCTTCGATCCGGTCGTCGATGGACGGCGCCTGCACTTCACCAGCCGGCAGGGCTTCTTCGAGGACGAGGAGACCGGCACCCGGTGGGACGTCCTCGGCCGAGCCGTCGCCGGGCCGCTGAAAGGGTCGCAGCTGGAGCCCTATCAGCATCTCGACACGTTCTGGTTCGCCTGGGTGGCCTTCAACCCCGACACCGAGCTGATCGACCCCGACCCGGCAGGGGAGAAGAAATGAGGCTCCCGAGGCTGCTACGTCGCCTCGAGGAACGAACTCGCCCCGTCCACCCCGAGACCCGTCGTGCCCTCGACGAGAGGTGGTCCGCTCTGCCGGTAGCCGCGCGGACGGACGCGCAGACGCTTGGCCGCAACGCGGTCGGCTGCGAAGGCACCCACGGGGTCTTCCCGCGGTGCAACCTGACCTGCACGCCGTGCTACCACTCCAAGGATGCCAACAAGGTGCGCGTCGACGGCGTTCACACCCTGGGTCAGGTCGAGGCGCAGATGCGGTTGCTCGAGGAGAGACGCGGTCCCCGAGCGCACGCGCAGCTCATCGGGGGAGAGGTCAGCCTGCTGGACCCGGAGGACCATGCGGCTACGCTGCTCGCGATGCGTGCGCACGGGCGTGAGCCGATGCCGATGACGCACGGTGACTTCGACTGGGACTACCTCCGTGATCTCGCCCTCGACGCGGAGGGCCGGCCTCGCTTCGCGCGGCTGTCGTTCGCCGCGCACTTCGACTCGCTCATGCGGGGGCGACGAGGTGTCCCGAGGCCGCGGAACGAGGCGGAGCTGAACCCCTACCGCGGCCCGCTTCGTCGAGATGTTCCGACGGCTGCGGAGGGAGCACGGGATCCGCTCGTACCTTGCGCACAACATGACGGTGACGCCGGCGAACCTTCGGGAGGTCTCGGGGGTCGTCGGTGAAGTGAGTGCGATGGGCTTCTCGATGCTGTCGTTCCAGCCGGCTGCGCACGTCGGGGACGAGCGGCGCTGGAAGGGCGACTACCGGACGGTCGGTATCGACGAGGTCTGGGCGCAGCTGGAGGCCGGGCTGGGGCAGCCGGTGCCGTGGCAGGCTCTGCAGTTCGGCGACCCGCGCTGCAACCGCACCGCGTTCGGGCTCCGGGTACGCCGGCGGTGGGTGCCGCTTCTCGACCCCGAGTCCTCAGCCGACCTTGCCGCGCGGGACCGTGCCTTCAGCCATCTCGGCGGGGTGAACTTCGGTGGTACGCCGCGCCGGCTGCTTGCCGCGAAGCTGCTCCGTGTGCTGGTCCGTCATCCCGAGGACGCGGTGGTCGCTCTGGGTTGGGCTCGCCGCCTGGTGAAGCGTGCGGGCGGCGCGTTCACCCTCGCGCGAGCCTGGCGTGGAGGCGAGGTCGCCCCGATGACGTACGTCGTCCACAACTTCATGGACGCAGCCGACGTGGCCCCCGCGTGGGAGCTCATGAAGGCCGGCCGGGTTGCCGACAGTCCCGCGCTTCTTGCCACCCAGGAGCGCCTCTCCGCCTGCACCTACGCGATGGCGCACCCCGAGACCGGCGAGCTGGTCCCTGCCTGCGTCCAGCACTCGGTCCTCGACCCCGGGGAGAACGCACACCTGCGCAAGCTCCTGCCGCTGACGGTGCTCTGAGGCGGCTCAGGGGTTCTGACGCCGCCGCTGCTCCTGGTCCGCTGCCGCGAGCACCTCGGCGACCGAGGGGCGGTCCTCCGGCGTGCGTGGACGCCAGAGCCGAACCACGGTGCCGTCCACGACGACTGCGTCGCCGCCGAGCTGACGGGTGTCCTCGACCGGACGAGGAAGCCGACGGCCGGCGCGTCGAGACCGGGCGTAGGTGAGCACGGTGCGTGGCGAGTAGACCCGCCACAGTGGCGCACGGCCCAGCCTCAGCGCCCGGTAAAGATCCCGGTTCTGGTCACTGACGACGAGTCCAGGCCAGCGCAGGTGCCGGGCCAGGGCCGCCAGCCTCTCTGGCGGGCTGAAACCCACGAAGACAAGGCCCACTGCCGTGTTCGTGTGCTGCTCATGCACCTCGACCAGGTGCCTCTGGCAGGGCAGTCAATGCCTGTGCCGCATCAGCACCACGACGTTGACGCCTACCAGGTCGCCGAGGTCGCGGGCCGAGCCGTCGCGGGCGTCGGTCACCGCCAGTCCGCGCAGCGGTATGTCGGTGTGCCTTGCGCGAGCCATGTCATCTCCCTGTGCCTTGCGTGGGTGAGAAGGGCTACTGATCTCCGGCCTCTGACCGGGGGGGAGCACAGACCAGGGCCGGGACCCATTTGAGCGGCGTGGCCGAGCGGTCGGAAACCCGCTCACGGAGGGCTTCAGCCTGGATCCACCGGTGTGGATCGTGTGGGCGGTTTCGCGGAGCCATCTCGGTGTTGCGGCGGGTGGATCATGTTGCGGGCGTGGGGTGCCGGCCGGTCTGCCGGCTTCTCCTGGG
>JACCYS010000093.1 GCA_013696365.1 Nocardioidaceae bacterium | reverse complement strand
GTCTCGTGGTGGTTCACCCGCTATCGAGTCGGTGACGACGAGTTGCGGATCGACAGTGGGGTGTTGCACCGCCGTTCGCGCAGGGTCCGACTGGACCGCATCCAGGCGATCGAGGTGCAGCAACCCTTGCTCGCCCGCATCTTCGGCATGGCCTCGCTGGCGATCGAAACTGCCGGTGGTGGCTCGGACAGCGAGGTGACACTCGCGTATCTGTCGTTGCGCCGTGCCACCGACCTGCGCGCCCACCTGCTCGTCGAGGCCGGGCGCGAGGGTGGCGTCGACCCGGTGCAGTCCGAGGCGGCGGTGCTCGCTGCATCCGGGTCCGATGGGTTGCCGGTCGGCGGGATCCGGGCCCGGGAGAACACAGCCAATGAAGAGCTCCTGCACCGGGTTTCCCCGGGTCTGCTGTTAGCCGCACAGATCTTGCGAACCGGGCCCCTGCTGTCGGCATTGGCTGTCAGCGCCACCGCTATCGCGGCCGCTGTGGCTTCCGCGGTTGGCCTGCCGCAGCCGTTACGCATGCCTGGTGCATCCGCGACCGGGGGGGCAGTGTCGGTTGCCCTGGTGTTGCCGGTCCTGCTCGCGGTGGTCACCTCCATCGGCAAAGGATTCGTCGACGGATACGGCTTCTCGGTACGCCGCTCTCCCCGCGGGTTGGCGGTGCGCGCTGGTCTGCTCGGGGTACGCAGCGTGTCGCTGCCGGTGCAGCGGGTCCGTGGCCTGGTCGTCACTGAGCCGATCGTGTGGCGCCGGCTGGGATGGGTCGCGCTGGACGTCACCGTGGCAGGTGTCGTGGCGCACTCCGAGCAAGACCAGCGGCTGTCGACGACCCTGGTGCCGGTGGCGCGCCGAGCTGCCGCCGAGCGGCTCGTCGCCCAAGTGCTGCCCGGTGTGCGCCTGGACGAAGCGCCGCTGTCTGCACCGCCGGTCGCAGCCAGGTGGGTGGACCCGCTTGCCCGGCGCCGGCTGGGCCTTGGCGGAAACAGCGGGCACGTGATCACCCGGCGGGGGTTGTTGACCCGACGCACCGACATCGTACCCTTGGCGGCCGTCCAGTCGCGTGGCCTTCGGCAGGGGCCCGTGCAGCGATGGTTGGGGCTCGCCACCGTCGGACTGCACCTGCCCGCCGGGCCCACTCGACCGGTCGCAGAGCACCGGTCTGTCGCCGAGGCCTGGCAGCTGATGCTGACACCTGTGCACTCACCCGCGCGTGCTGATGATCCAGCAGAGCTCCCCCAGGCCACCGGCGGCTCGCACCTCGGCGCGCCGACCGGCGCGCATCAGCTCATCGAGCCGACCTGACACGTCCGTCGACCGGCCCGCCGGCGCCAGCCACGACCCGTCGAGCACGTCGCGTTGGCGGTGCACAGAGCCGCCGACCCGGTCCGCGACTGCGTCCAGAGCAACATCGGCGGTGATGTCGGCAGTGCCGTCGAACGTCACCGGCACCCGGTGGCCTCGACGGTAGGAGCGCAGCGAGCCGGCTGTGGGTCTCGTCGTGCGGTGATGTCCGTAGTCGATGGCGACGGCCAGCCCGTGACTGACCCGGTCCAGCATGGATGCCCACACGTCGTCGCGAGGCCCGCCCAGCTCTGCTCGGGACCCCGGGGTGGCTGTCGGCCACCAGCGCTCCAGCCACTGCACGTCGGCTGCCTGCACTGTCGGGCCGAGGTGCTCTGCGCCGGAGTCGGTGTCCACCAGCAGCACTCGTGGCGTACCGCCGGCATCCACTTCGACCACCGGGCAGGGGACGGTGTCCAGCAGTTCGTTGCCCACCACGAGCCCGTGCAGCTCGGTGGGCAGCTGTCGTTGCCACCGGATCCGGGGCGGCAACCGGGAGGGTCGCGGACGCAATTCCACCGCGAGCAGGTGCAGGGACGGGTCCACGGCATGCAGAGCCGTCAGCAGCTCACCTCCGCCGGCGCCGACATCGACGACGGTGTCCAGGTCGTGGGTGCGCGCGAGCCTGGACAGTGCCCATGCCAGATCTGCGCCTGTGTTGGCAGCGGTGCTGAAGTGACGGGCTGGCCACTGCTCACGGTAGAAGCCGGTGCTGTCGAACAGCGCGGCCCGCCAGGCTTGTTCGACGCTTGGCAGCTCGCCCATCACTCGACACTAGACGGCGGGTGCGTAAGCACGGGCAGCCGCTAGCGTCGAGGCCGTGAGGCACCCGCCGTACGTCGCAGTGATCGGGCCCAGCGAGCCGGAAGCGTAACTGCTGGGGCCGGCGCGACTTGCCGGCGTAGCGATAGCTGCCCGCAATTGGGTGCTGATCACCGGTGGGCTCGGGGGTGTGATGGCCGCTGCTGCTGCCGGAGCTGCCTCACGCGGCGGCGCCACCGTCGGCCTACTGCCCGGCGATGACCGCACCGCGGCCAGCGCCGGGCACACAGTGGTCATCCCCACCGGGCTCGGTGAATTGCGCAACGCGCTCGTCGTGCGGGCCAGCGATGCGGTGTTCGCGGTCGGCGGCAGCTGGGGAACCCAGATCGAGGTGTCGCTCGCGGTGCGCACCGGTGTGCCGGTCGTCAGCGTCGCCGGGTGGGCCCAGCCGGCTCCGGGTGTCCACGACTTCGACGACGTCGAGGCTGCCACAGCATGGCTGGAGCGTCGCTTTACCTCCGCGTAGGCTGCTGGGACTCTGTCCGTACGTCTGGTACGCCGTGCGCGGGACACTGGCGCCTGGGACTGGAACGCGGGACCGGAACGAGGGGGTCGACGCATGCCTGCTGTCTCTCCCCGCTACCGCGTCGGCGTGATCGGCGCAGGGCGCGTCGGCGCCGTGCTTGCCGCCGCACTGCAGCGTGGGGGCCATCTCGTCGTCGCCGCTAGCGGCGCCTCGCCCGACTCGCGGCGTCGCCTCCAAACCCTCATGCCGCAGCTATCCCCGCAGGAGCCAGCAGACGTCGCGGCGGCTGTCGAGCTGGTGTTGCTGACAGTCCCTGACGATCGGTTGCAGCACGTCGTCGAGCAGCTGGCAGCGGGTGGTTCGTTGAGTGCGGGTCAGGTCGTCGTACACACCAGCGGGCGACACGGCAGTGGCGTGCTCGCGGCAGCCGCCGACCAGGGCGCGGTCACGGTCGCCTTGCATCCGGCGATGACCTTCACCGGCACCGATGGCGACCTCGACAGGTTGCGCGGCTGTGCTTTCGGTCTGAGCGCGGCCGGTGAGGGACTGGCGATCGGTGCGCGGCTGGCCGACGATCTCGGCGGCACCGCAACTGTGATCCCAGAGGAGCAGCGCACGCTGTATCACGCCGCGCTGGCGCACGGCGCCAACCACTTGGGCACGCTTGTCGGCCAGGCGATGGACATCCTGCGCCTCACCGGCGCCGGCCACCCTGCAGACCTGTTGCGGCCGCTGCTGACCGCCTCGCTCGACAACGCTCTCACCCATGGAGATGTGGCCCTGACCGGCCCGGTGGTGCGCGGGGACACCCGCACGGTGAGCGACCACCTGGCTGCGCTGGCTGCCGCAGCCCGCGAGGTGCCCGGTGGCGAAGAGCTGGGTGCGGCCTACGCCACGATGGCGGCAGTGACCGCCAACCGGGCACTGCGCAGCGGACGGTTGCAGGCAGCGGATGCCGCAGACATCATGGCGCTCACCGGCGAGGTCGTCGCCGACGACAGGCCCATAGCGTGCGCCGACCACGACCAGAGCAAGCGATGATGCGTCCGCTGCTGGTTCGTACTCGGCTCGATCTGGACGCCACGTTGGCAGCGCACCGGGCAGTGCAGTCCACGGTCGCGCTGGTCCCGACAATGGGTGCCCTGCACGCTGGGCACGCCGAGCTGATCCGACGGGCGCGGGACGAGGCCGCCGTGGTCGTTGTGTCGATCTTCGTCAACCCCACCCAGTTTGGCCTCGGGGAGGATCTCGACCGCTACCCCCGACAGCTCGCTGCCGACGTCGCGCTGTGTGCTGCTGGAGGTGTGGACGTGGTGTTCGCCCCGGACGTGCACGCCATCTATCCCGAGGGCCCGGGCAGGGGCATCAGCATCGACCCTGGTCCAGACGGTCGACTGCTGGAGGGTGCATCGCGACCCACCCACTTTGCTGGCGTACTGACCGTGGTCACCAAGCTCTTTGCGCTGGTGCGTCCGCAGGTGGCGGTATTCGGTGAGAAGGACTATCAGCAGTTGGTGCTGATCACTCGGCTTGCGCGCGATCTGTGTCTGCCCATTCGAGTGCTGGGCGTGCCCACCGTGCGGGCCGAGGATGGGCTCGCGGTGTCGTCTCGCAACGCCTACCTGGACGCCGACGGGCGGACTGCAGCAGCCGTCCTGTCCAGGGCCCTCGTTGCCGGGCAAGCGCAGCAGCGGGCCGGGGCGGATGCGGCGGGTGCAGCCGCGCGTCAGCTTTTGGAACGAGAGACCGCGGTCGACATCGACTACGTCGCGGTGACTGATCGGGTGCTCGGCCCCGCACCGCAGACCGGCGAGGCGCGACTGCTCGTCGCCACCCGTGTCGGTGCCACCCGTCTCATCGACAACGCTGCACTGTCGTTGGGCGGGTGACACCGAGCGGGAGACCTGCCCGAGTCCTATTGACGCTTCGCTTGTTGGCCAATCGACAGGTGCTGCAGCACCAGACGTCGGCAGCGCCTACGATCTCGCCGTGCAGTCGGTGTTGCGGAGCGGATGAGGATGCTGCTCTGCATTGACGTCGGCAACAGCCACACCACCCTGGGACTGTTTGAGGGCGAGCGGCTGCAGCATCACTGGCGGGTGACCACCGTGGAGCGGCGCACCGCTGATGAGTGGTTCGTGCTGCTGCGGGGGCTGCTGCGCGGCGCGACCGATCCAGACCACGAGGCCCCGCCGGGCAGTCTCGGCCTGCCAACGGGCGGGATCGTGGTCTGCTCGACGGTGCCGATGGTGCTGCACGAGATCCGTCAGGTGCTGGAGCGCTACTTCCCCGAGGTGCCACACCTGGTGGTGGAGGCTGGGGTGCGCACCGGCGTGCCGGTGTTGATGGACAACCCACGCGAGGTCGGCACCGACCGGATCGTGAACGCATTGGCCGCCTCGAGTCTGTACGGCGGCCCCTGCGTTGTCGTGGACGTCGGCACGGCGACCACGTTCGACGTCGTCAGCAGGCGCGGCGAGTACGTCGGCGGCGCCATCGCGCCCGGCGTCGAAATCTCGCTGGAGGCGCTCGGGCGGCGGGGCGCCCAACTGCGCCGGGTCGAACTCGTCCGGCCTCGCTCGGTGATTGCCAAGAACACTGTCGAGGCACTGCAGTCCGGTGCGGTTTTCGGCTTCGCCGCGCAGGTGGACGGCATGGTGGCACGGATGGTCGCCGCCCTCGACGTGCCACGCGCAGAGATCACGGTGGTGGCGACCGGGGGCCTGGCGCCGTTGGTCACCGCCGAATGCGAGCAGGTGGATGTGCACGAGCCCGCGCTCACCTTGATCGGCCTGCGCCTGGTGTTCGAGCGCAACTGCTGACCGTCGTTGACGGCGCACTAGCCTGCCGACCATGACCGATGACACCCGCACGCCGGAGCAGGTGGGTACTGATGGCCTGTCTGAGCAGGAGCAGGTGCGGCGAGCCAAGCGGCAGCGGATGCTGGACGCTGGCGAGCAGCCGTACCCGGTCGCGGTGCCGGTCACCCATACGTTGGCACAAGTCCGGGCCGCGTACGAGCGCGCCAGCCTGGAGCCGGGCACCGGCACCGGAGACCAGGTGGCAGTCGCCGGCAGGGTCATCTTCTTACGCAATACCGGCAAGCTGTGCTTCGCCAAGTTGCGTGCGGGTGACGGCACTGAGCTGCAGGCGATGCTGTCTTTGGCCCAGCTCGGTGAGCAGCGGCTAGACGACTTCAAGGCACTTGTCGATATCGGTGACCACCTCTTCGTGCAGGGGGAGGTCGTGCTCAGCCGTCGCGGCGAGCTTTCCGTGCAGGCGACGGCGTGGCAGTTGGCCGCGAAGGCGCTGCGCCCGCTGCCGAACGAGCACACGCCGCTCAGCGACGAGGCACGGGTGCGGCTGAGGTATTTGGACATGATCGTGCGGCCCGAGGCCCGCGCGATGGTGCGGGCGAAGGCGACGGTGCTTCGCTCCTTGCGACAGACCCTTGATGAGCAGGACTACGTCGAGGTGGAGACCCCCGTCTTGCAGTTGACCAACGGGGGAGCCGCAGCGCGGCCCTTTCGGACCAGACTGAACGCGTTCGACCAAGACATGTTGCTGCGCATTGCGCTGGAGTTGGACCTCAAACGGGCCCTTGTCGGCGGGGTGGACAGGGTGTACGAGATCGGAAAGACGTTCCGCAACGAGGGCATCGACTCCACGCACAATGCCGAGTTCATGATGCTCGAGGCCTACCAGGCCTACGGCGACTACCACTCGATGGCCGAGCTGGTACAGACCCTGGTACGCGCCGCGGCACGTGCCCTCGGGCGCACTGTGGTTCCTGCCCGCGACGGCACCGAGATCGACCTGGAGGCCCCCTGGCGCCGAGCCACTTTGCTGGAATTGGTGAGCGAGGCGGTGGGGGAGACGGTCTCGCTGGACACCGACGAGCATGCGCTGCGCCAGCATGCCGCCGCTCACGGGGTCCAGTTGCTGCCCGGGTGGGGTGCCGCAGAGGTGTTGGTCGAGTTGTTCGAGCAGCTAGTGGAGGAGACGCTCATCCAACCCACGTTCGTGTGCGACTACCCGGTCGCCCTCAAGCCATTGGCCAAGGCGCACCGGTCAAGCCCCGGCCTGGTGGAGGCCTTCGACCTCATCATCAACGGTGTGGAGCTGGCGCCGGCCTACTCCGAGTTAAACGACCCGGTGGTGCAGCGGCAGCGACTGGAGGAGCAGGCCGCGCAGGCGGCCGCCGGAAATCCGGAGGCCAATGATGTCGACGAGGTCTTCCTACGCGCGTTGGAGCATGCGATGCCGCCCGCAGGGGGAATGGGGCTGGGTGTCGACCGATTGCTGATGCTCCTGATGGGGACCGGCATTCGGGAGGCCATCTTGTTCCCGTTGCTGCGTCCGGAGGTTTAGTCCGACGTTGCTGGGGAAAGTTCGTCAATCGCTACTGGTTCGCATTTGCTCCCTGCTATCTTGAGGGCAATTGCGACCCGACTGCGGGCGCGTTTCAGAAGGGAATGCACATGGCGCAGAAAGTACAGGTCATCTTGGTGGACGACCTCGATGGCGGGCAGGCGGACGAAACAGTCCAGTTTGGTCTGGACGGGGCCTCATACGAGGTGGACCTGTCCACGCAAAACGCCCAGAAGATGCGTGACGCCTTTGCGCCGTACCTGGCCGAGGCGCGAAAAGTCGGCACCCGCAGCGCCGGCCGCAAGCGTGCGGCCCGGTCGTCTCGCTCTGACTCTGACGCCGGCGCTGTGCGCGCTTGGGCGCGCTCCAACGGATATCAGGTTTCCGATCGCGGACGAGTGCCGGCGACGATCACCGAGGCCTTCCGGGCTGCACACTGAGGCGCCCGCAGGCTGCGTTCGCCATCGGTGAACCGACCAGGGGAACAGCGACCGGTCAACTCGTCGTTGTCTAAGTGGCGACTAGCATTGGCACGCGAGCCCGCTGAGGCGACGTGGCCAGTCGCTCAGGGACGGTCCAGCGAGGAGATTTTCGATGTTCGAGAGGTTTACAGACCGGGCACGCCGGGTCGTCGTGCTCGCGCAAGAAGAAGCGCGGATGCTCAGCCACAACTACATCGGCACCGAGCACATCCAGCTCGGTCTGATCCATGAAGGCGAGGGTGTGGCCGCCAAGGCGCTCGAAAGCCTCGGGATCTCGCTGGAGGCTGTCCGGGCCCAGGTCGAGGACATCATCGGACAGGGCCAGCAGGCTCCGAGCGGTCACATTCCGTTCACCCCGCGGGCCAAGAAGG
>JACCYS010000085.1 GCA_013696365.1 Nocardioidaceae bacterium | reverse complement strand
TGATCGCCAGCGGCTTCTCGCACAGCACCGCCTTGTCGTTGGCGAGCGCCGCCAACACATTGTCCTCGTGCGCGGAGTGTGGCGTCGCGACGTAGACCACGTCGACGTCTGGGTCTGCCAGCAGTTGGTCGTAGGAGCCGTACGCCCGCTCAATGTCGTGCTCGTCGGCGAATGCCGCGGCGCGATCGGACGTCCGTGAGCCGACAGCAACGGCGACCGCTTCGGGCACGTGTGCGAGGTCGCGGACGAAGGACTCGGCGATGCCACCGGTCGCGAGGATGCCGAAGCGCACCGGTCGATCGGTCCGGCTGAAACCGGCTGAAGCTGTCACCACGGCACCACTGTGCCGCATCGGGGCCGGGTCTGCGCCTGCTCGTCCACCGCGACGCGCGGGATGCGCGGCGAATGACATGGCTGTGGTTCGTCGCCTACGATGACGTCGGGTCCGCCCGCACCACCATCGATGCACATCACGGGAGACAGCCATGGATGCCGCCGACGTCGTGACCTCGGGCGCAGCCGCCGAGGCGGCCGACGACCTCTCGCAGCGCGACCGGGACATCCTCGCGTTCGAGCGGCAGTGGTGGCAGTTCGCCGGGGCCAAGGAGCAGGCTGTCCGCGACACCTTCGCGATGTCTGCGACCCGTTACTACCAGGTGCTGAACGCCCTCATCGACATGCCCGCAGCGCTCGCCTACGACCCGCTGCTCGTCAAGCGGCTGCGCCGGCTGCGCCAGGCCCGCCAGCGGGCTCGTTCCGCGCGTAGACTTGGCATCGACCTCGGACCCCGATGACTGGCCCCAGATGATGGGAGAGCGCGGTTTGGTGTTGCCCAGCTGGCTGGTGGCGTTGAGTGCGATGGTGGTCGCGTTGGCGCTGGTCGGCTTCGCGGTGTCCGGCGATCGCGAGCCGGAGACGGTCGCGCAGTCGCAGGCCGAGCGCAGCGCGACCGCCACGCCCGCACCGGGCGGCGCCAACACGTCTGAGTCACAGTCGCCGCGAGGCGACGGCTCCAAGGGCGCTGCGGGCAACAAGCAGGATGGCCGAAAGCCGAAGGGTCGCCTGGCCCCGCCGGACCGTCGGTCCGCCTACGTCGAGGTCTACAACGCGTCCGCGATCACCGGGCTCGCTGCCCAGACGATGACCGGGCTGCGCGACAGCGGTTGGCGGGTGGTGGCGGCCGACAACTGGTACGGCGAGATCCCCGCCAGCACCGTCTACTACCCCGCGGACCTCGCCAACCAGGGGCGGCTGCTAGCAGCGGACTTGGGGGTCGAACGGGTGCTGCCCGCGGTTCAGCCGATGAGTTTTGACCGACTCACTGTGGTGCTCACCGGCGCTCCCTGACCGCATTGCGCTGACGTCGCAGTACGTTCTGGCTGTGGGCATTCGCCGACCTGAGACGTCCCTTGGCCGCGATGGCATGGACCGCGTGCTGGCCGATCCGCAGCGCGTCCTGCTCGCCACGGACTTCGACGGGGTGCTGGCGCCGATCGTGAGTGATCCGGCGCAAGCTAAAGCACACCCCGATGCTGTCCGAGTGCTGGGTCGACTGGCCGGCTCGCTGGCCGCGGTCGTCATCGTCACCGGCCGGCCGGTGCGCGATGTCCTTCGGGTGGGTGCGTTCGAGGGCGCTGCCGGGCTGCAGCGGCTGCGCATCCGCGGGCAGTACGGCATCGAGCAGTGGAACGCGGGCAGCGGCGACGTCATCGCCCCAGACCCACATCCAGGGATCGCCGATGCTCGGCCGGCGGTTGTCGAGTTGCTGGCTCGGTTGGACCTTGCTGACGCCCACATCGAGGACAAGGGCCGGGCATTGGGGGTGCACGTACGCCGACTGTCCGATCCGCAGCGCGCACTGGCCCAGCTGCGCGAGCCGTTGTCCGCGCTGGCCGCCGAGCATGACTTGGTGGTTGAGCCGGGTAAGAACGTGCTCGAGCTGCGGGCCCCGGGCATGGACAAGGGTGTCGCCGTCAATTCGTTGCTCGACGAGCCCGAGCTGAGCGGGGTGCACACGGTGATCTATGCCGGCGACGACCTCGGCGACCTGGCGGCCTTCGACGCGATTGAGCGCCATCGCGGGCCAGACGGTCATGCTGCCGGTGCCGGGCTGCTGCTCGGCGTGGCCGGCAACCCTGCGGAAGGGCGCAACGAGCTGCTGGATCGCGCTGACCTCGTATTGAGTTCGCCCGACGAGCTCGTCAGCTGGCTCGACCAGCTGGCGGATGCGCTCGCCGCCCCGGCCCCCGCCCCCGGTGGCACGCAAGCCACGTAAACGTGGCCTGCGGACCCTTCACGTGGCACCGGCGCCTCGTAAAGGGTCGCCCCGCCACGTTTACGTGGCTTGCGGACAGGGCGAACCGGGGGACGACGGAGCGCTAACGTATCGACCTGTGAGACGGCGTCTCATTTGGTAAGACGCGGTGCGACAGCGCGTGCTCGCTCGCCGTACGGTTGGCCTGCTCATCACGAGGGGCAGAGGGACACGGCCCGACGAAGCCCCGGCAACCGCACAGCACGCACCAACCCGCCCGCCGCCGACGTGAACGCGGCAGGTCCGCTGCCACGGTGCCACATCCGTCCCACGGCGAGAGCCGCCGTGGGGAAGATGAGGAGGAGGCGACGTTGAGCGCAGTGCTGCAGTCTGAGGACCACATCCAGACCCACCTTTCCGAACCCGTTCGTGGTGCGGCCGGCCACTCCGTGCGACCGGGCGCCTTCGGGACGGCCGTCGCCCTGTCGTGTCGTGCTTGCGGCGCCCGCCAGGCGCTCGGGGCCGAGTTTGCCTGCCTGGAGTGTTTCGGCCCGCTGGAGGTCGCCTACGATCCGGCCGCGACCGTCACGCGTCAGCAGATCGAGGCCGGCCCGCACAACATCTGGCGCTACCAGCCGCTGCTTCCGGTGCCCGCCGACGTGGCAGCCCTGCCTGGCATGGAGCCAGGCATGACCCGCTTGATCCGCGCACACCACCTCGGCCGTGAGCTCGGCATCGACAAGCTTTGGGTCAAGGACGACAGCGGCAACCCCACGCACTCGTTCAAGGACCGGGTCGTCGCGGTTGCGCTCGCCGCCGCGCGCGAGCTGGGCTTCACCGTGCTGGCCTGCCCCTCGACCGGCAACCTGGCCAATGCGGTCGCGGCCGCGGCCGCCCGGGCCGGTATCCGCAGCGTGGTGCTGATCCCGCAGGACCTGGAGCGGCCCAAGGTGCTTACCACCGCCGTCTACGGCGGCACCCTGGTGGCCGTCGACGGCACGTACGACGACGTCAACCGGCTGGCCACCCAGATCGCCGCCGAGCATGAGGACTGGGCCTTCGTCAACGTCAACGTGCGGCCGTACTACGCCGAGGGGTCCAAGACGCTGGGCTTCGAGGTCGCCGAGCAGCTCGGCTGGCGGCTGCCGCGTCAGGTTGTCGTGCCGGTCGCGTCCGGCTCACAGCTCACCAAGATCGACAAGGGCTTCGGCGAGCTGGTCAGCCACGGTCTCGTGGACGACACCCCGTACACGATGTTTGGCGCCCAGGCCGCTGGCTGCTCACCGGTTGCCGCGGCCTTCCAGGGAGGGCACGACGTGGTGCGCCCCGTACGCCCGGACACCATTGCCAAGTCGCTGGCCATCGGCAACCCTGCCGACGGGCCCTACGTGCTGGACTCGGTGCGCCGCACCGGCGGGGCCGTCGAGTCGGTAACCGACGACGAGATCCGCGACGGCATCGCGCTGCTGGCACGCACCGAGGGCATCTTCGCCGAGACCGCCGGCGGCGTGACCGTGGCGACGCTGCGAAAGCTGATCCAGGCGGGCCGCCTCGACCCGGACGCCGAGACCGTCATCTTCAACACCGGGGATGGCCTCAAGACGTTGGATGCCATCGCCGGGCAGGTCGGGCCGACCGCAACCATTTCATCCTCCTACGACGCCTTTGAGGCCGCCGGACTCGGCTGAGCGCGGCTTGCACTCTCCCGTGTCGAGTGCTAAACCTTGAGTTGGCACTCTCCACCGGAGAGTGACAGCGAGACCGGCCTGACGAGGCCGTACGCCGGCCCGGGACGTGACCGGGCGGGGGTCCGGCCGTCCGTCGCGGGCGTCGAGTCGGTCAGCCCCAGTCGTCTACGCGTGAGGATTCGCGGACACATGCCCAAGACAATCGCATTCAATGAGGACGCCCGCCGTGCGCTCGAGCGTGGGATGAACACCCTCGCCGACGCCGTCAAGGTGACTCTCGGCCCCAAGGGCCGAAACGTCGTACTCGAGAAGAAGTGGGGCGCCCCCACGATCACCAACGATGGTGTGTCCATCGCCAAGGAGATCGAGCTGGAGGAGCCGTACGAGAAGATCGGTGCCGAGCTCGTCAAGGAGGTCGCCAAGAAGACCGACGACGTCGCCGGCGATGGCACCACCACCGCCACCGTGCTCGCCCAGGCGCTGGTCCGTGAGGGCCTGCGCAACGTGGCGGCCGGCGCCAACCCGATGTCGCTGAAGCGCGGCATCGAGCACGCCACCGAGGCCATCGCCGAGCAGCTGCTGTCGATGGCCAAGGACGTCGAGACCAAGGAGCAGATCGCTTCCACCGCCTCGATCTCCGCCGCGGACGTCCAGGTCGGCGAGATCATCGCCGAAGCCATGGACAAGGTCGGCAAGGAAGGCGTCATCACCGTCGAGGAGAGCAACACCTTCGGGCTCGAGCTCGAGCTCACCGAGGGGATGCGCTTCGACAAGGGCTACATCTCGCCGTACTTCTGGACCGACGCCGAGCGCATGGAGGCCGTGATCGAGGATGCCTACATCCTCATCGTGAACTCCAAGATCAGCTCGGTCAAGGACTTCGTACCGGTGCTCGAGAAGGTCATGCAGTCGACCAAGCCGCTGGTGATCATCGCCGAGGACGTCGAGGGTGAGGCGCTCGCGACCCTGGTCGTCAACAAGATGCGCGGCACGTTCAAGTCCGTTGCCGTCAAGGCACCGGGCTTCGGTGACCGCCGCAAGGCCATGCTGCAAGACATCGCCATCCTCACCGGCGGCCAGGTCGTCAGCGAGGAGGTCGGGCTAAAGCTCGACACCGTCGGCCTCGACCTGCTCGGCCGGGCCCGCAAGGTCGTGGTCACCAAGGACGAGACCACGATCGTCGAAGGCGCCGG
>JACCYS010000042.1 GCA_013696365.1 Nocardioidaceae bacterium | reverse complement strand
GGTGTGTAGACCTTGGCGCGGCCGATCATCAGCACGCGGCTGACGTCCTCGAGGCGCAGCAGCAGCGGGGGTAGGTCTTCGGGGTTCAGGGTCCACAGGTTGGTGGGCACCGCGGGCGTGCCGGTCTGCCCGGCGTGGAGGTATTGGTCCGAGCTCGCGGGCTGCTGGGTGGGCCGGTGAACCGGCTCAGACAGCGCCATCTCGCCCCCCTGGTTCGTTGGACCGTCGGCCGTGACGCCGAGCCCTCAGCCCACGCCGAACAGCGCCACCATCTGGGGCTCCGACACCTGCCCGGACACCCCCAGGTCGGCGGCACTCGCCCCCAGCCACCGGCCCGGCGGGGTGCCCGTTGCGCTGTAGTAGCCCGCCAGACCCGCACCCCCGCGCCGCTGGTCGGCCGAGGCGACCTGGCGGGTCAGATACCGGTAGCCATCCCCGGCCGACAACTTGTGCACCGTCATCACCGGACCGACACCCCCGCCGCGGACCTCGTCGCGGGTAGGACACGCGCTAGACACAGCCACGCGTCAGGACGGACCAGACCCGGTGTAGCGGGACGTACGGGGAGTGTTGCCCAGGTCAGGCCATCTGCGCGGACTGAGACGGCAACCGCGAAATGTGTCCGGTCCGTCATCGATCGCCCTAGCCCTACGTGACGTATCTCGTTGCCAGATGGTCATAGGCCCAAGACACGGCGAAGACCTCGGTCGACCTCGTCAAGCAATCTGCCGGGCAGGTGCCCAACCTGATCGGCCAGGTCGGACTTGTCGAGCGGGACGACGGCGGTCACGTTGACGACGGAGTCCCGAGGTAGACCCGTGGCGGCGGCAGGTAGGAACACGTTCCCCGGCATCGCTGCCAGGGCGGTGTTGGAGGTGATGACGGCAACCAGCACAGTTGCCAGGCGGCTCTCGTTGAAGCTGTCTGCCTGAATCACCAGAACTGGTCGACGCTTCGCCGCCCGTCTGCCAACCGCTGGGCCCAGATCGGCCCAGCAGGCGAGGCCGCGCTCGGTCACCACTCGTCGTCGGACGCGTGCACGAACCCATGCGCTGCCTCGACGGCTGCCGCATTGGATCCGTCCAACGCGCCGCACTGCTCCAGCACCGCGTCGATCTGCCGCGCCACGGAATGTGCGTCCAGTTCGTCGAGATAGCTGTTGGCGGCACGTGCGAAAAACTCCGAGCGGCTCAGGCCGAGCTCCTTCGCACGACGAGACGCGCGGTCAAAGGTCTCATCAGGAACGGAGATGGCCGTCTTCATCACTGAAGTATGACCGGGTATGACCACGACGCGGTCCCGATACCCGACCGACGAACGGTGCACCGTAACTCTCGGGCCGCGGTCGTTGGCGGGGGAGGGATTGTCCGCACAAGTCCATGCATGTCACGCGGAGGCGAGGGATCCCGGGATGAGGCCTCCTACGTTTGCTGCAGTGCATCCCATGCGTGTCGGAGAGCCGCACTTGGTGGGCTCGACGTCGTGTGGCGTCGGTGAGCTGGCGCCGGGCACCGATCACGTGCGCGGGGCAGAGCGCGGCGCCTCGTAAACCAGCAGCTCGGTCCCGTCGCCCTCGTCACCGTCGTCGGGCGCGGCGAGCAGGCGCACCGTGTCGCCCTCGACCTCCAGGGCGACCGGGTTGCGGGTGGCGGCGTGGCCAGACGCCGAGAAGTACGGGAACGGCACCTCGTACCGCAGCGAGTCGTCACGGAGCCGCAGCAGAGCGAGCCCCCCGAGCTCGTAGGTGTCACCGTCGGGTGCGGGCAGCTCGGTGACGCCGCTGCAGATCTGCTTGCCTCGGTCGACGTAGGCGCAGTCCTGGTAGTCGACGAAGTGGCTGCGGTTGGTCGTGGCCTCCTGCAGCCGGCCACCGACGCCCCACCGGAACAGATCACGCGATCCCCAGCTGACCCCGTGGATACGACCGGTCACCTGGTCGCGCACGAGGCCACCCACATGGTCGGCGTACTGGAACTGCTGCTGGACGCGGTACGTCCGCGGGTCGATCGTGTAGATGATGGCCCGGCTGTCGGGGCGATACTGCGCTACCGGCACCCAGACCCGCCGACCGTCGAAGTCGATGCCACCGGGGTGATACATGTGACCGCGTCCGAGCTCGATGTCACGAAGCAGCCTGCCCGCACGGTTGAGCACCAGCACGTGGCCGATCCCCTTGCCCGGCGTGCGGTCGTAGCCGTCACGCGGCTCGTCGTAGGGCACGGGCGCCTTGATGATTTCCACCGTCGACATGAAGATCCGCCCGCCGACGAGCGCGAACCCCTGCGGGTGATGGGTCGGAAAGTCGAGCGCGATGCGCTCGGTCAGCTCCCACTCGGTGTCGCGGTCCAAGTGCCGGAAGGTACGGGTGAGTGGCTCGTCGACATGCCGATCCGTCACGCCCACGGCGACGGGTGAGCCCGCCGCGCTGCCGAGGAGCGCGATGAGCAGCGATATCGTGGTGACTGTGGCGAACCTGCGAGACGAGCGGCGCACGAGTGCTCCCATGACGGAACGAAGTGCGAGACATCAGCACTCTGCTACACATACCGGGACGACACCAGACCGTCCAGATGAACGCCGGGTGACCAGCCGCCCCCGCCGGGATCAGCCGCTGGATGGGATCGCCGCGCTGCTACTCCGGGACCGACGGAGCAGCACCGCCAGGACGCCGGCCAATGCTGCCAGGGCGATGATCCAAACGTTGGGCCCCATCAATGCGCGGGCACTGGACCCAAGCCCGACCCACAGCCCCGCCCACAACGCCGCGCCCAGCATCGAGGCGACAAGGAATCGTAGATAGCCGAGCCGGGCGACGCCCGCCGGCATCACGGTGCGAACGACGGGTAGCAGGCGGCTGACGAGAACGGCGAGCATGCCGTGCCGCCGCAGCTGCTCGGTGGCCAGGTCCCACCGTCCGACGCCCAGCCGGCCGATCAGCCTGGTTGTGCGCAGTCGGTCACCATACCGCCGGCCCATGAGATATCCGGCGTGGTCACCGACCACCGCTCCGATTGCGACCGCGGTGCCGAGCAACCAGACACGCTCGAGGCCGGTGGTGGCGATGGCGAGGCCGGTGATCGTCGCCTCGCAGGGAAAGAGGAGCCCCACCCCGAGCGCGGACTCGACGAAGGCGAGGATTGCGCCGGCGGCGAGCAGCAGCGGCAGCGACTGCTGGGCGAGCTGCTGGAAGACGTCCATCACGGGCTCCGTACGGGTTGGGGCGGTGGGTCAACCGCTGCGCAGCGACCCGGTGCAGGTGGTGGATGAGCACCGACCGGCACCGGGTCACGCAGCGGAAACGCCGTTCGCCGGGCCGGGTCAGGCGTTGCGGCGCTTCAGCGCCACAGCCGCGGCGAGCAGTGGGATCACCACCCAGGCGGCGAAGACGGCCACGCCGGCACCGGTGCTGAGCTGGCCCGGGACGTCGGGCACGCTGATGAAGGACTCCTGGGCGCTGGGCGGCAGGTACTTCAGGGCGCCCTCCTGCCAGCTGCTGGGGAGCAGCAGCTGTCCCAGCCCCGGCAGCAGGAATACGAGGCCCACCAGCGTGGAGATCGCGGCGGCGGTGTTGTGCAGCAGGGTGCCGATGGCGACTCCCATGACCGCGATGCCGGTCAGGTAGCCGGCGGTGCCGATGATCGCTCGCAGAGCAACGATCCAGGGACGGTCATCCACTCCGACCAAGGCGTTCAATTTGGCTCCTGGGCCTTCACCAAGCGCGCCAGGGACTCCGGTCTGCTCGCGTCGATGGGCAGCATCGGTGACTGCTACGACAACTCCATGATCGAGGCGTTCTGGTCCCG
>JACCYS010000018.1 GCA_013696365.1 Nocardioidaceae bacterium | reverse complement strand
GGCTCGGCGCAGCGCGGCATCCCGCCCCAGGTCAACGTGGTGGGCACCGTGATGTTCCTGCTGGCGCTGCTCCTGGTGCTGAGCAGCGGCCTGCTGCGGCGTCGCCGGACGCGTTGAGCCGGGTACGCCGGCAGGCTCGACGCCGACCCACTCGTGCGCATCTCCTTCGTCACGGGGTGGCCCCGTAACTCAGCGGCGGATGTGGATGTGCTGTGACGGATCGGCGGATCAGGTCCAGTGGAGTGGAGTGAGGCTTTCCGGCTCGGGCCACCGGTCCGGTGCCTTGCCCTCATGGGGGACGTACTCCAGCGTATGTAGACCTGTCGCCGAGCCCAGGAGCAGGATCATGTCGCCGCTCCCATCCGGGACTCCTGCGCTGGCCAGCATCTCGATCCCCTCATCGGGTGAGTCTTGGAAGTAGATCGTCGGACACCCGCAGCCGCAGCTGCCTGCAACGCGCAGTTGACCGACTTGGGGGCGGTACGCCTCTCCTGTCGACCCCATGATGTCGAGCATTCGCGCTAGGACAGCCTGCTCGCCCCCCGTGAGCGGTCTTCCAGAAACGTCGATCACGTAGCAAGCATGGCGGATAACCCGGCCGCCACCCAGGCTTCCCCAAGCGGCCGTATGTCGAATCGCTGCAGCGGCACCGCCCACCCAGCGGCAGATCCGGACGTTCGCCGGTTCACCCCGACACCGATAGAACCTCGCGGATCCTGTTGTAGGCAAACTCGGGATTGTCAGCGAGGACGCGATGCGCAGCACCGGGGACCACGGCCAGGTTACTTTGGCCATCAGTGATGGCGTGGACGATCTCGGCGGCTAGTTCGGGTGGATTGAACGGGTCGAGTTCCCCCGCGAGGACCAGCGTCGGGCATCGGACGGCCTGGAGAGCAGGGCGCAAGTCCATCGTCTGTCGAGCATGCGGTACCCAAGCCTGGGCAACCTCCGGAGTGCGGATGATTTGCCCCTCCAGGGCCTCGGCCCCTGGGTCCTGGCGGCGTTGATACAGGCATTGCAAACGTCTCCTATCTTCAGCGGAGATGTTGGTGCCCGGAGCATCGATGAGGCGACGTAGCGCGGCCGCCGCCTCCGCGCCGCCTAGGTCCTGGGCACGGCTCAGCACGGCTTCGGGTCCGGGGTAGCGCGGCGCGGTGCTGATCAGGATGAGCCCAGCGATGTCGTCGGGATAGGTGGCCGCGTAATGCTGCGCCAGGAACCCGCCGAACGACATTCCCAGCAGGACCGGTTGTTCAATGCCGAGAACACCGCACAACTCGTGAATGTCGCTGGCCCAGGTGGCCAGGTTCCAGTCCGCGGGGTCACCGCGGTCGCTGCGGCCATGCCCGCGCAGATCGGGCACAACCACCTGCGCCGTATCGGCCAACGGCGCCAACCAGTACCGAAGCGCGGTGCCGTCGACCCCGGGCCCACCGTGCAGACCGACCAAGGTGGGGTGATGCGCAACGCTGCGGCCGTCCAGCGCCAGGTGCTGGCCGAACACCTCAACAAACAAGCGCACCGCACCGATGGAAACGCGCATCCCGCCATCATGCCCTGCCCTGAACGGGACCAAATTCGGCCTGCTCGGCCGCGCGCAGAGCGGTAGATCCGTGCGCCGAGCGCACAGCGGCTGGTGGAAATGTCCTGGAAGATCTCGTGCATAACAAGCATGAGCGTGCGTTTCGTGCTGCGGCCCGACGGCGGGGGTAGCCGTCGGGCGCATTTGTGCAACCTCACAGCTGGGACCTCAGTACGTCGACCTCGCAACCAGGTGAGGACGGGTCGAAGCCGTGCTCGACTAGCCAGCGGATCGCCGTCAGGCTTCGCAGCGACCACCAGCCGCGGATCACGTCGAGGTCGACCTCGGCGCCGTAGCCGGCGAGGACGTCGCTGAGGTGCTCTGGGTGTCCGAGCGTCAGGCTGGCGAGGTCGTACATGGCATCGCCCTGACCCGCCTCGGACCAGTCGACCACGCCGGTGATCTCGTCACCGTCAACAAACACGTGGGCGATCTGCAGGTCGCCGTGCATGAACACCGGTGTCCACGGTCGGAGCGCAGCCTCGGCCACCTGGCGGTTGCGCGTGACCAGGTGAGCTGGAAGGACGTCGTTCGCCAGGAGCCACGTGCATTCGCTGTCGAGGCTCGATGCCTTCTCTTCGAGGCTCCCACCGGGCCATGGCGGCAGCGGCGCGTCGTGCAGCATCCGTACGGCGGCACCCGCAGCGGCCCACGCCGCCGACGACGTAGTCGACGGCTCGCCGAGGCGGCCGAGTGCCGTCCCCGGGAGAGCGGCGAGCGCGAGCACGGGAGGTTTCCGCCACAGGACCTCCGGAGTCGGGATCGGCGCCATCGTCATCGCCTCGACCTCGACGTGTGTGCGCGTCTGGTCAGCGTCGATCTTCAGGAACACCTCGCCGACGCGGAGGGTCGCGCGCTCGTGATGGGCCACGACGACCTCGACCTCCTCCACGTCGGTCATTGTCGCGGAAGGACCACGATGTCCCCACCGGTTTGTCACGTGCGGGGTCGAGCAGGGCCTCGTGGTTCGTGAGGTCCGAGTGTGCGCTTCAAAGTCGTGGGTCACGAAAGCGCTCATCGGCATGTGCGGACTTCCGTACCCGAGCTGCAAGCGATCCGTGGGGGTGAAGCCAATGTCTGCCGCCTGTACGGTGGAACGCGCCCGCGCGCTCGTTCGCGACAAAATGTTCGATACACAGCCGATCAGCGCTGGCGGGCGGCAGCTGCCTGGCGAGGGCATCAAGTAGCTGAGGGCCCCAAGCCACGGCCGCGACGCTGGGGGTGGACGTAGAGCTTGTAGACCACATGGTCGGCTCCTCTCGGCCGCGCTGTCCGACGCCGACAAGCTGCCCGTCAGCCTCGGCGACGACCACCAAACCTTCGGCCACGGCTGCGCCGATGTGCGTCTCGTTCCACCACCTGCGGACCTGCTCATCCGCGGCCTCTGCACCGATCAGCGGTGCGTAGTGGGGTCGAATGTGCGCCTCGCCGAAGCGACAGATGGCCGCGACATCGTCGTGCTCGGCATCCCGCACGACCGGTTCGGCTCTCGATGCCATCGCGCGCTCCCTCAGCGAACCACTCCCGATCTCGCCCTGACCAGATTAGGAGAGCACAGACATGAGGAGCTGTCCGCAGAACGATCCGTCAGCGAGACAGGACGAACAGACCCCGCGCGCTGAAGCCCGGTCCCGGTAATCGCCTGTTCTGCCGCAGCGGGGTCGTCCTTCGCGATCCAGTAGCCGCCCGGCTGATTGCGCATCGCCCTCAGTTCTTCCACGCAGGTCTCGTACGCGACCTTGTAGGCGCGGGTGTCTTGCTCCGGAATCTCGTTCAACGGTGCCG
>JACCYS010000007.1 GCA_013696365.1 Nocardioidaceae bacterium | reverse complement strand
CGAACCCGAAGTCCTCACGCAACCGCCGCTCGATGAAGCGAAGGTACGAGGCCTCCAGCTTGCCCGAGGTGAACAGCACGAAAGTGGGCGGCGCGGTGCTCGCCTGAGTCGCGAACAGCACCTTGGGTTGCTTGCCGGACCGCACCGGGTGTGGGTGCTCGGCGACCAGCCGCCCGAGAAAGGCGTTCAGCGCTCCGGTGGCCACCCGGGTCTCCCAGCCCGCCAAGGCTCGGTCGAGCGCCGGTACCAATCGGTCGACGTGCCAGCGGGTATGTGCAGAGATGTTGGCCCGCGGCGCCCATTGCACGCGCATCAGGTCACGGTCGATCTCCCGCTCCAGGTAGTAGCGACGGTCCTCGTCGACGAGGTCCCACTTGTTGAACGCCACGACCACCGCGCGGCCCGCCTCGGCGACCATCGCGATCAGGCGCTGATCCTGCTCGGTCAACGGCTGGCTGGCGTCGATCACCACCACCGCCACCTCGGCACGCTCCAGCGCCGTTTGAGTCCGCAGGCTGGCGTAGTACTCGTGTCCGGACGCCTCCTTGACCCGCCGGCGCACCCCTGCGGTGTCCACGAAGCGCCACTCCCGCCCGCCCAGCTCGATGAGCTCGTCGACCGGGTCAACCGTGGTGCCGGCGACGTCGTCGACGACGACACGCTCAGCGCCGGCCAGCACGTTCAGCAGACTCGACTTACCCACGTTGGGCTTGCCGACGATCGCGACCCGGCGTGGCCCACCGACATCGGCATCGCGCTCCGCCGGCGCCTCGGGCAGCGCGTCCAGCACGGCATCGAGCAGATCCCCACTCCCCCGCCCGTGCAGCGCCGACACGGAGTACGGCTCCCCCAGCCCGAGGTTCCACAGCGTGGCCGCCTCGGCCTCACCGCGCAGGTCGTCGACCTTGTTCGCTGCCAGCACGACCGGCTTAGCCGAGCGTCGCAGCACCCGGACGACGGCCTCGTCGGTGTCGGTGATCCCCACCGTCGCATCCACCACGAACATCACCGCGTCGGCGGCGGCGACGGCCAGCTCGGCCTGACGGGTAATCAGCTCGGCCATACCCTGCGCGTCCGGGTCCCAGCCGCCGGTGTCGACGACGGTGAACGCCCGGCCGTTCCACAACGCGTCGTAGGCGACCCGGTCACGGGTCACACCGGGGATGTCTTCGACAACCGCCTCACGGCGGCCGAGCAGCCGATTGACCAGCGTCGACTTGCCCACGTTGGGCCGCCCGACGACCGCCAGCACCGGGGCTGCCCCGCCCGGGTCGGGCCCCACCTCGGTCATCGCGACACCTGCCCGTCGCGCACCTGTACCGCACCTCGCACCAGCGCGACGATGTGGTCCACCACCTCGGGCAGGCTGAGCTCGGTGGTGTCCACATCGACCGCATCGTCGGCGCGCGCCAGCGGAGACGCCTGTCGGCTGGAGTCGAGTCGGTCACGGCGGTCCAGGTCGTCACGAGTGGTCTGGTGCGCCGACGAGGGGCCGCCGACCTGCGCAGTCCGCCGCTGCGCCCGGGCCGACACCTGGGCGGTGAGGAACACCTTCAGCGTCGCCTCAGGGGTCACTGCGATGCCGATGTCGCGGCCCTCGACCACGATCCCGCCGGCACCGACCAGTTCGCGTTGGCGGGCCACCATTTGCGCGCGTACCGCCGGCACCGCACTCACGGCGCTCACCGCGTTGGTGACCGCCGGGCTGCGGATCTCGCCGGACACGTCCACACCGTCCACCGCGATCGTGGGTGCCTGGGGGTCGGTGCCCGACTGCACGTCCAGCCGGTCGGCCAACCCCGCGACGGCAGCTGGGTCGTCGGGGTCGGCGCCTGCTGCGAGCACTGCCCAGGTGACCGCGCGATACATCGCGCCGGTGTCCAGGTAACGCAGCCCCAAGGCAACGGCCACTCCTCGTGCGGTGCTGGACTTGCCCGACCCGGACGGGCCGTCGATGGCGATGACAGCACCATCGAGAGCTGGGGACGCAGTGTCGCGGCTCGACAACAGGCACACTCCTCGTACGGGTCGGCGGCGGGGCGCCCCGACGGCGGTGTCAGCGGTGGGCGGACCAGCCACGAGCGACCAGGGCGTCAACCAACGTGTCGGCCGCCGGTGCCTGCACCACCAACTCGACCAGGCCGACGGGACGGCCAGGGTCGTGGTCGATGCGCAGGTCCTCGACGTTGACGCCTGATTGTCCCGCATCGCCGAACAGCCGGGCCAACTCCCCCGGCCGGTCGGGCAGTGCGACCACCACAACCGCCTCGGCGCGGGCCGGGCCACCGTGCTTGGCCGGGATCCGCCTCGTGCCGGCCACGGCACGCTGCAGCACGTCGCCGACCCGGTCCGACGAGTCGTCGCCGAGGCCTGCGAGCAGCTCGTCGACGTCGGCCCGGACCCCGCGCAGCAGCTCGCGAACGGCGGTGGCGTTGGCGGTGAGGATCTGTCCCCACAGCGTCGGGTCGCCGGCGGCGATCCGGGTCACGTCGCGAAGCCCCTGCCCGGACAGCGCCAGGTGCTCGGCCGGCGCACCGCCAAGCTGCGCGGCCGCCAGCACCGACAACAGGTGCGGCAGATGCGACACCCGCGCCACCGCCACATCGTGCTCGTCCGGAGTCATCGTCACCGCCACCGCACCGGTGGACGTGGCAAGCGCGGTGACGACCTCGACCGCAGCCGGGCTGCTGCCCGCATGCGGGGTCACCGCCCATGCGCGTCCCTGGAAGAGCTCGGCGGTGGCGGCCCACGGCCCGGACAGCTCACTGCCCGCCATCGGGTGCCCACCGACGTAGCGGCTGAGACTGTCCCCATCGACGCTGGCCGCAAGCGTGCTCAGCGGTTCGCGCTTGACGCTGCTGACGTCGGTGACGGTTGCCGACCGAAATTCGGCAAGCACGGTCCGCACCACGGCAGCGACCTGCACAGGCGGCACCGCGACCACGACGCAGGCGGGGTCGCTGGTCGGCTCGGCGCTGCCGGCCCCACGCTCGGCAGCCACCCGTACGGCGCCGCTGTCTCGGTCGCGGAGCCGCACCTCGACACCGGAAGCGCTGAGAGCAAGCCCGACCGAGGTGCCCACCAGGCCGGTGCCGACGATCAACACCTGACCGGTCAGCTGCTGGCTCACCCTGACCCCTCGTCGGTCCGTACGTGGCTGAGGTCGCGGCGCAGATGCCGCGCTCCGTGCAGATAGACGTGGGTGACGTCGGCCCGCGACAACGCGGTGTCCACGTGCATCAGCACCCGCACCACCCGCTGCATCGCACCGCTGATGTCCAGCTCGACGGTGCACAGCAACGGCACATCCACCATGCCGAGGCTGCGAGCGGCATACGCCGGGAACTCTGACCGGATGTCCGGCGTGGCGGTGAACACGATGCTGATCAGATCGTCGGCGGAGAGCTGGTTGTCGGCCAGCACCGCCCGCACCAGCTCGGTGGTGCGGGCCAGCAGATGCTCCCGCTCATCGACGTCGAGCTGGGTCGCCCCTCTGATCGCGCGTACCGCCACGGCTCACCTTCCTCGTCGTCGCACAGACGCTGCCAGACGCACAGTGCACTACAGCTGTGCCGAGTCCAGCAGCGGACCCAGCTCGTCGCCGGCCAGCGTGCGCAGCTGCCCGGCGCGCAGCGACCCCAGGGTGACGGCACCGAGGCCGGTGCGGGTCAGCCGTCTCACCGGGTGACCCACATGGTCCAACATCCGACGCACGATGCGGTTGCGGCCCTCATGCAACACCACCTCGACGATGCTGCGCTCGCCGTGCGACGCCCGCACGGTCACCGCGTCGCACCTCACCGGCCCATCGTCGAGCACCACACCGGCTAGCAGCTGGTGCCGGGTCGCCGGTCGCACTACCCCGGTGACCTCTGCGACGTACGTCTTGGCCACCTCGTACGACGGGTGGGCCAACCGCTGCGCCAGCTCACCGTCGTTGGTCAGCAGCAGCAACCCGTCGGTGTCGGTGTCCAGACGGCCGACATGGAACAGCCGCTCGGGCCGGTCTGCCACCAGGTCGCCGATGCACGGGCGTCCCTCCGGGTCACTCATCGTGCTGACCACCCCGCGCGGCTTGTTCAGCACCAGGTAGACGTGCGGCGTACGGGGCGGCAACCGAACGCCGTCGACCCGGATCGCGGCCCGAGTGGGGTCCACCTTGACGCCGAGCCGCGTGACCACCGCACCGTCGACCTCGACCCGCCCGGCCAGCATCAGCTCCTCGCACTTGCGTCGGCTGGCGATGCCGGACTGCGCAATCAGCTTGTGCAAACGCACCAAGCCGTCGGCATCGGGCTCTCCGCCGGGCGGTGCGGGATCGCTCACGCCTCGGGCTCGGGGTCGGGGCCAGAGGTGGGCTCCGGTGCCAGTGCCAGGCTCGCCCCGAGGTCGGCGACCAGCTCATCAGTCTCGTCGTCGGCGGGCAGGAAGGGAGCCAGCGGGGGCAACTCATCGAGGCTGGCCAAACCCATCCGCTCCAAGAAGTAGTCACTGGTGCGGTACAGCACCGCCCCCGAGGTCGGGTCGTTGCCGCCTTCCACGACCAGGCCGCGGGTCAGCAGGGTGCGCATCACTCCGTCGACATTCACGCCGCGGATCGCCGACACCCGTGACCTGCTGATCGGCTGTCGGTAGGCGACCACCGCCAACGTCTCCAGCCCGGCCTGGGTCAGCCGAGCCTGCTGGCCGTCGAGCACGAACCGCTCCACCACCTCGGCGTGCGCCGCCCGGGTGAACAGCCGCCAACCGCCACCGACCTGCCTCAGCTCGAAGCCGCGACCCTCCTCGTCGTAGGACTGCGCGAGCAGCACCAGTGCCTGCTCGACATCGTCGCGGCGGCGGTCAAGTGCGGTTGCGAGCAGTCCGGCGTCGAGCGGCTGGTCGGCGACCAGCAGAACCGCCTCAAGTGCTGGCTCAGCTGCCGTGGTCATCCGGCGGCCTCCTCGTCGAAGTCGTCGCTGACAACGACCGCGTCACCGTTGCTGCCGGTCCACCGTACGTGCAGCTCCCCGAGCGGGCTGTCCTGGTCGAAGCCGACCGCGCCCTCCCGGAACAGCTCGAGCAGCACCAGGAACCGCGCCACGACAGTCGACGTGTCCGGCGCGTCGGACACCAGCGTGCGGAACGTACTGGTCCCCTCTCGGCGCAGCCTGTCGGTGATCAGCACGGCCTGCTCACGGACGCTGACCTGCGGTGCGTGCAGGTGGGTGAGCGAAACGACCGGAGCCGGCTTGGGGGTCAGCACCTGCGCAGCGAGCGCGGCAAACTCACTGGGCCCCAGCGGCAGGATCACCTCGGGCAGCAGCCTGGCGAAGCGGTCGTCCAGCTCGACGAGCCTCGGGTGCCGATGTGCTTCGTCGGCAAAGCGGTGGTCGAACGTCTCCGCGATGCGTTTGAAAGCGCGGTACTGCAGCAGCCGCGCAAACAGCAGGTCGCGGGCCTCGAGCAGCGCCAGATCCTCATGGTCCTCGACGTCGGCCTGCGGCAGCAGTCTGGCGGTCTTCAGGTCGAGGAGGGTCGCCGCCACCACCAGGAACTGGGTTGAGCGCTCCAGGTCGGGGCCGAGTCGCTTGACATGTGCGATGAACTCGTCGGTGACCGTGGACAACGCGATCTCAGTGATGTCCAGTTGGTGCTTGGCGATCAGGCCGAGCAGCAGGTCGAACGGGCCGGAATAGACGGCCAGGTGGACCGAGAACTCAGCTGGGTCGGGCAGGACCGTGTCGGTCGCGGCCGCTGTCACGAAGCCGCCAGCCGGCGCGCCAGTTGACTCTCCGCACCCTGATCATCGAGGTCGGCAAGCACGATCGCGAGGGCTTCGCGGACCAACCGCCCCCGGTCGACGGTGACGCCATGCCGGCAGCGCAGAGACAGCCGAGCGGTCTCCAGCTCGAACAGCTCGTCGGCGGTGATGTAGACAGTCATCTTCTCGTCGTGGCGCACCCGACCACTGCTGCGAGGCTTGGCGGCTGCTGCGTCGGCCGGGGCGGCCTGCGCGGACTCGCCGTTGCTGGTCGCAACGGAGTGGATGCTGCGTGCGGTCTCGGGGGCCTGGTGCTCGTCTGCGTCGACCACCGCATCGACATGGTCGACGCCGTCAAGGGGCAGGCTCACCCGACGCTGCATCGGACAAGCACCTCTCTGGCCAGCTGGCGGTAAGCCTCGGCGCCGCCGGAGCCGGGGGCATAGGAGGTGATCGGCTCGCCGGCGACCGTGGAGTCAGAGAACTTCACAGTTCGGCGGATCACCGTGTGGAACACCGCATCACCCCAGCCGTCGACCAGGGTGCGCAGCACCTCGCGGCCATGCAGTGTGCGACCGTCAAACATCGTCCCGAGCAGTCCCTCGACCCGCAGCCTGGGGTTGAGACGCTCGGTCACCTTGTCGATGGTCTCGGTGAGCAGCGCCACGCCGCGCAAAGCGAAATACTCGCACTCGAGTGGGATGAGCACCCCGTCGGCGGCGGTCAGGGCGTTGATGGTGAGCAGGCCCAACGACGGCTGACAGTCGATGAGGATGATGTCGTAGTCGGCCACGGCCGGCCGCAGTGCCCGGGTCAGGGCCTGCTCGCGGGCAACCTCACCGACCAGTTGGACCTCGGCTGCCGACAGGTCAATGTTGGACGGCAGCATGTCCATGCCGTCGATGTTGGTCTTGCAGATAACGTCGCCGATCTCGACCTCGCAGTCCATCAGCACGTCGTAGACGCTCAGCTCGTCGGCGTTCGGGTTACGGCCGAGCCCGACCGACAGCGAACCCTGCGGGTCGAAGTCGACGAGCAGCACCTTGCGGCCGTACTCCGCCAGTGCAGCCCCCAGGCTGATGGTGGTCGTCGTCTTGCCGACCCCGCCCTTCTGGTTGCACATCGCAATGATGCGCGCCGGGCCATGGTCGTGCACCGGCTCCGGCGTGGGCAGGTCAGGCATCGTCCGTCCGGTCGGTCCGAGCTCGACAAGTGCATCCAACATGCTCGCCTCCACGGGTGACATGTCGACATTGCGCCGACTGCGATCACGCTAACCGCGGCGTACGGGCCGCAGCCGCATCCGGCGCGGCGTGTCGCCGCCGGGCCGGTTGTCGCGAGCCACGTAAACGTGGCAGCCGTACCCCTCACGGGGCGTGCATGCCACGTGAAGGGAGGCTGGGCCACGTTTACATGGCGCGCGGCGAGGCGGAGGGCTGGCGAGGCGGAGGGCGTACGGGCGGTCGCGGTTGAGTCAGCGGACGGTCAAGGTCGGCGCGCCAACTGCTGCCACCAGCTCACCGATCACCGGATGACCGGGCAGCTCGCCGGCCACCAGGAGCCCCCCGGAGGTCTGCGCGTCGGCGAGCAACACCAGCTCGTCGTCGTCGACCGTGGCGTCGATGTGTGTGCGGACCCAGTCGAGGTTGCGACGACTGCCGCCGGGTACGAATCCCTCCGCAAGCGAATCGCGGGCACCGTCGAGGTAGGGCACGGCGGCGGCGTCGACCACCGCCGATACCCCGCTGGCCCGGGCCAGCTTCCATAGGTGGCCGAGCAAGCCGAAGCCGGTCACATCCGTGGCGCAGGTGACGCCGGCGGCAAGCGCGGCGCGCGAGGCGTCCCGGTTGAGCGTCGACATGCTTGTCACGGCCTCGGCGAAGACCTCCCCCGTCGCCTTGTGCCTGTTGTTCAGCACCCCGACACCGAGCGGCTTAGTAAGCGTGAGCGGAAGCCCCGCAGCGCCGGACTCCAGCCGCAGCAACCGCCCCGGGTCGGCCACGCCGGTGACCGCGAGCCCGTACGTCGGCTCAGGCGCATCGATGCTGTGCCCGCCGGCGAGGTGGCAACCAGCCTCAGCGCAGGCGTCGGCGCCGCCACGCAGCACCTCGCGAACGAGCACCGGGTCCAGTGAGCTGCGCGGCCAACCCAGCAGGTTGACGCCGATCAGTGGCTCACCGCCCACCGCGTAGACATCGGACATCGCGTTGGTCGCAGCGATCCGTCCCCAGTCGTACGCCGAGTCGACCACGGGGGTGAAGAAGTCGGCTGTGGCCACGATCGCCCGGTCACCGTCCAGCCGAACAGCGGCGGCGTCGTCGCCATGTTCCAGGCCGATCAGCAGGTCGCTCGACGGCACTCCGCCGAGATCGTTGCTGGCCAGCCCGGCGACCAGTTGTTCAAGTTCACCCGGCGGGATCTTGCACGCGCACCCCCCGCCGCTGGCGGTCTGGGTCAAGCGGACGGGCGCAACGACATCGGACACCCGCACCACCGTAGCCAGCGCCCAGCCTCAGGCCAGTTGGGACTCCCGGGCACGCATCCGCTCCCGCTGCGGGACGACGGTGTACTTCGGATCCTCGGCCGAGGCCAAGCCGGCCTGGAACACCGCGAACCGTGTCAACAGCGAGCCTCCGAGCAGGGCCAACCCACTGAGTGACGACACAGCACGCGATCGTCCGCCCAGCACCGCGCCGGCCGCGCCAGCTAGGTTGAGCCCGCGGGCCGCCCGCAGAAAACGACCGGGACGCTGCTGCTGATACGGCTCAGCGAGCATCCCCAGCCGCGACTCCAGCCGGTGCTCGGCGGCAAGATCGAGCGCCACCCCAGCGACCGCAAGCCGGCGAGCCGGCCCGGCTTCAGCCACCGGCACAGCGAGCATGGCCAGACCGCCGGTGGCAGCGGTGGCGCTCCCGGCGAACAGGAACGGCAGCTCGCGGTACGCCTCATGCCATGCCGGCACGGCGGTGTTGGCCAGCAGCACGGCGGTGTAGGTGGCCAGCGGTGGGCCGAGCGTCGCCGCGGCAAAACCGGCAAGACGCCCGACAGGCCGCAGCCGCGCAGTTTCGTGGGAGGCTGCCGAGACCGACGCCGCCGTGCTGAAGCCCGCCAGCAGCCACGACCCCACCGACAGCGGCGAGGTCACCTTGAAGACCCGCAGCATGTTGAGGAACCGCTCAGGGCGCCCGAGGTCGTGCACCAGCACGATGGAGCCGATTCCCGAGCCGGCCGCGGCCGCCAGCCGGGCCACCCGCTCCAACGCCGGCCTGTCGCTCAGCCGGGCTCCCTCGGCGAGCGCCGCAGAGGTGCCGGCGATGCCGCCGAGCCACAGATAGAGCGGGACGTCCGGCTGCTTCCAGACCGGCTTCTTGAGGATCGGCCGCCCGTAGTACGAGCGGAACTCTGCATCCGGCACCACGGCACCGTCTCGGCGGCCCATCAGCAGGTCACCGGCTACGCCCGACGAACGACAACGCAACGCCAACGGTCAGGGTGAGCGCCGCGGCCCCGGCCTGCCGCCACATGGCGGCCAGGTCGCGGGTCGTGACCACCGGGTCGGGCGGCATGCCGTACACCTCCGGCTCGTCCAGCAGCAGGAAGAACGCGCCGTCGCCGCCGACGCCGTCGTCGGGGCTCTCGCCATACAGCCGCGCCTCGTCGATGCCCTGCTCATGGAGTCGCTCAACCCGCTGCTGCGCCCTCTCGCGCAGCTCGTCCAGGGGGCCGAATTGGATCGACTCGGTCGGACAGGCCTTGGCACAGGCCGGTTGCTCGCCGACGCCCAGCCGGTCGTAGCACATCGTGCACTTGAAGACCCGCCCGTCATCTTTGCGCTGGTCGATGACGCCGTACGGGCAGGCAGGCACGCAGTAGCCGCAGCCGTTGCAGATGTCTTGCTGCACCACCACCGTGCCAAACTCGGTGCGAAACAGCGAGCCGGTCGGGCAGACGTCGAGGCACGCGGCATGCGTGCAGTGCTTGCACACGTCCGATGACATCAGCCAGCGCACCCCGATGTCGCCGTTGTCGGCGGCCTGCGGGTCTTGGGCGCCGGGCAGGCCCACCGTCGGCATCCCTAGGTCGGTGCTCGCCGATGTGTTGACCGTGGGGCTGGGCGCCTGCACCGGTTTAGTCTGTTCGACGAACGCGACATGCCTCCAGCTGTTGGCGTCCAGCTGCTGGGTGTTGTCGTACGACATGCCGGTGAGCAGCAGACCGTCCTCGGGGACGAAGTTCCACTCCTTGCAAGCGACCTCGCAGGCCTTACAGCCGATGCAGACGCTGGTGTCGGTGAAGAAACCCATCCGCTCCGGATGCGCCTCATAGCCTGCGTCCCCAGTGACGTCGTCGAGCGGTCCGGATAGCCGGTTGCTCACGGGGTTTTCCCTTCGTCGACGGGCACGCCGGCGCGGCGCCGGTGCTCGGCCACATGCTGGAGCAACGCCGGCCCTCGGGGGCGGCGCCCGGGGGCAATGGCGCAGGTGCCGACCTTGTCCTGGATGTTGACATTGGGGTCGACGGTGACGTTGACCAGGTCGTTGGCCGCGTCACCGGTCGACAGACCGTTTGGCCCCCAGTGGTACGGCAAACCGATCTGGTGCACGACCTGGCCGGCCACCCGCAGCGGCCGCATCCGGTCGGTGACGAGCACCCGCGCCTCGATAGCCGTGCGCGCGCTGGTGATTGTCGCCCACCCCAAATGTTCCAACCCCCGCTCGGTGGCCAGCCCCGGCGACACCTCGCAGAAGAACTCCGGCTGCAGCTCCGACAGGTACGGCAATGTCCGGCTCATGCCGCCGGCGGTGTGATGCTCGGTCACCCGATAGGTGGTGAACACGAACGGGTAAACCTCGGACAGATCAGGGTTGCGGGCGTTGATCTCGTGCGGGTACGACCGTCGGGCAGGGTTGTGCTGCTGGTCGGGGTACAGCGGGTTGCTGACCGGAGACTCCGGCGGCTCGTAGTGCGTTGGCATGGGCCCGTCGACAACGCCCGCCGGCGCGTACAGCCAGGCCTTGCCGTCGGTCATCATGATGAACGGGTCGCTGCCGCCGATGGCGTCTGGTCCCTGTGCCCCCTCGGCGGGCACGTGATGGGGGTGCCGGTCCGCGATGAAGTCGGGGATGTCGTGGCCAGTCCATCGACCCTGCCCGTCGGCCAGCGTCTGGTCCCACCACACGTACGCCTTGCGCTCGGACCATGGCTTGCCATCGGGGTCGGCGGACGCCCGGTTGTAGAGGGTGCGCCGGTTGGCCGGCCATGCCCATCCCCACTCCGGCGCCACCCAGCTCTGCTCGTGTCCTGGTTTGCGGCGGGCAGACTGGTTGACCTCGTCGGCGTACACCCCGCAGTAGATCCAGCAGCCACTACGGGTGGATCCGTCGGCGGCCAGCTCGGTGTAGGAGCTGAGCGCGGCGCCGTCGGGGCCGGTGCCGTTGATCTCGCGCAGCACCGCCTCGGCGTCGGGCTCGGCGTGCACGCCGTGCTCGGGGTATTCCCAGGTCAGGTCGAGCAGCGGGCGGTCCCGCTCGTCGGTGGAGCCGGCCAGCTTGTCGCGGATCCGCTTGCCCAGGTGGTAGTAGAACCACAGCTCGCTGCGGCAGTCGTCCGGTGGGGCGACCGCCTCGTGGTGCCACTGCAGCAGCCGCTGGGTGTTGGTGAACGTGCCGGACTTCTCGGTGTGCGAGGCCGCCGGCAGGAAGAACACCTCGGTGCCGATGTCGGCGGTGCGCATCTCGCCGGTCTCGATCTCGGGCCCGTCGGCCCAGAAGGTGGCTGACTCGATCATCACCAGGTCGCGCACCACCAGCCAGTCGAGGTTCGCCAGGCCGCGGCGCTGCATCTTGCCGTTGGACGACCCGACGGCCGGGTTCTCCCCCACCAGGAAGTAGCCGGCGATCTTGCCCTCGATCTGATCGAGCACGGTGCGATAGGTGCCGTGGTCACCGGTCAGCCGGGGCAGGTAGTCGAAACAGAAGTCGTTCTCGGCGGTTGCGGCGTCCCCCCACCACGACTTGAGCAGGCTGACGCCGTAGTCGCGGATGTTGCCCCAGAACCCGGCCGCCCCCTCATCGGCGCGCACCCAGTCGTCCAGGCTCTGGTGCTGCGAGGCGTGCGGCATCGGCAGGTAACCAGGCAGCAGGTTGTACAGCGTCGGGATGTCGGTGGAGCCCTGAATGCTGGCGTGCCCACGCAACGCGATGATGCCGCCGCCGGGTCTGCCCACGTTGCCGAGCAGCAGCTGCAGGATTGCGCCGGCCCGGATGATCTGCGACCCGGTGCTGTGGTGTGTCCAGCCGACTGCGTAGGCCAGCGCCGTCGTGCGTTCACGTCCACTGTTGTGCACCAACGTATCCGCGACCTGCTGGAACTGCGCAGGCTCGATGCCGCAAACCTCGTGCACCATCTCTGGGGTGTACCGGGCGAAGTGCTTCTTCAGCAACTGGTAGACGCACCGCGGATGCTGCAGCGTCTCGTCGAGTTGGGGCTTGATGTGCACCCGCGGGCCACCGGAGCCGGCAGCCTCGGCCCGGCTGGCGTCCAGATCCTCGTCGGTGCCCTTCTTGTGCCGGGTGTCGGTCGGGGACCCCTCGTACTTCCACGAGTCGTGGTTGTAGGTGGCCTGCTCGGGGTCAAACCCCGAGAACAAGCCGGCCAGGTCTTCGGTGTCGACAAAGTCCGGGCCGATGATCGCTGCGGCGTTGGTGTAGGCGAGCACGTACTCCCGGAAGTCCAGCTCGTTGGACACGATGTGGTTGATCAGCCCACCGAGGAAGGCGATGTCGGAGGCCGCACGGATCGGCACGTGTATGTCGGAGACAGCCGACGTACGGGTGAACCGCGGGTCCACGTGGATGATGGTGGCGCCGCGCCGCTTGGCCTCCATCACATACTGGAAGCCGACCGGGTGGCACTCGGCCATGTTCGAGCCCTGGATCCACACGCAGTCGGCGTTAGCCAGGTCTTGCTGGAAGGTGGTGGCGCCTCCCCGCCCGAGCGAGGCTCCCAGACCGGGAACCGTTGAGGAGTGTCAAATGCGGGCTTGGTTTTCGATCTGCACCGCGCCCATCGCGGTGTAGAGCTTTTTCATCAGGTAGTTCTCTTCGTTGTCGAGGGTCGCCCCGCCGAGGCTCGAGATGCCGGTCGTGCGGCGCACCCGGCGACCGTCGTGCTCGTCCTGCCAGTGGCTGCGTCGCGCGGCGAGCACCCGGTCGGCGATCATGTCCATCGCGGTGTCGAGGTCGAGGTCCTCCCACTCGGTGCCTCCCGGGCGCCGGTAGCGGACCGTGGTGACCCGGTCGGGCGAGGTGACCAGCTGCTTGCTGGCGCTTCCCTTGGGGCACAGCCGACCGCGCGAGATGGGGCTCGCCGGGTCGCCCTCGATCTGGGTGACCTTCTCGTCCTTGACGAAGACCTTCTGTCCGCAGCCGACCGCGCAGTACGGGCAGATGGAGTCCACCACCCGATCGGCGGTGGCGTTGCGGTTCTGAAGTTCGTCGGTGGCGCGCGAGCGCGCCGCATGACCCCGCCCGAGCGGGTCCGAGCCGGTCAGCTGGCGCCACACCGGCCAGCCCTCGACGAAGGTCCGAGCTGCTCGCATGGCGACAGCCAACCATGCGACCCGGACACCCACCAGTCGGCACCCCGCGCGCGGTCCGCTTAGCATCGGTTCCGGAGGCGTACCTCGTCTGGTGACGGGCGCGGTCTTCAACACCGACGTGACCGAGAATCTCGGTCAGGCGGGTTCGATTCCCGTCCGCCTCCGCCAACAGCTCGTAGGAAGGACCAGATGGGCACGGCGCCGACCCCTGACCGCCGCCGACAGGTCCCGCGCACCGACGCGGTGCTTGCCGACCCCCGCCTGCGGTCAGCCGCGGAACGGGTCGGCCCCGAGGTGGTCAAGACCGCCGTACGCGGTGCGCAAGAGCAGGTACGAACCGGGGATCTCGCGCCGGAGTCAGTGGCCGACCGGGCGGTCGAGACGCTGCCAGCGTCGGCCACATCAATGCGGGCGGTCGTCAACGCAACCGGCGTGCTGGTGCACACCAACCTCGGCCGGGCTCCGTTGTCGGCGGCGGCCGTTGACGCGGTGCGAATCGCCGCAGGCAACACCGACGTCGAGTTGGATCTGAGCACCGGCAGGCGCGGCCGCCGCGGGGCCGCAGCATTGGCGGCGCTGGCGGCCGCGGTGCCGGAAGCGGATGCGGTCCATGTGGTCAACAACAACGCGGCGGCGCTGGTGCTGGCAACGACCGCGCTTGCTGTCGGACGCGAGATTGTGGTGAGCCGCGGTGAGTTGGTCGAGATCGGTGACGGCTTTCGTATCCCTGACCTGCTGGCGGCGACCGGCGCGCGACTGCGCGAGGTCGGCACCACCAATCGGGTGCACGTTGACGACTATGTCGCAGCGATCGGCCCGGACACCGCGATGGTGCTCAAGGTGCACCCGTCAAACTTTGTGGTCTCCGGTTTCACGTCGCAGGTCGGCGTTGCCGAGCTGGCCGGCCTGGGGGTTCCGGTGGTCGCCGACGTCGGGTCCGGCCTGTTGCAGGCACACCCGCTGCTGCCGGACGAGCCGGACGCTGGTACCGCGCTGCGCGCCGGTGCGGCGCTGGTCACCGCCAGCGGCGACAAGCTGCTCGGTGGCCCCCAGTGCGGGCTGCTGCTTGGTGACCGCGACCTGGTGGAGCGGCTGCGACGGAACCCGATTGCCCGCGCGCTTCGCGTCGACAAACTGACGCTGGCCGCGCTGGAGGCAACACTGCGAGGCACAGCAACGCCGGTCGCGCAGATGCTGAGTGTCGGCACCGACGAGCTGGACCGCCGGGCCCGGCGCGTTGCCGCCCGGTTGGTGGCGGCCGGCATCGACACCACCGTGGTGTCGTCGCTCGCCACCGTGGGCGGCGGCGGTGCTCCTGGGGTGCAGCTGGCCAGCGTGGCGGTGTCGCTGCCAGCTGATTTCGCTGCCCGGCTTCGGCACGCCAACATCCCGGTGGTGGGCCGGGTCGAGGATGGCCGGACGCTGCTCGACCTGCGCGGCGTTTCCGTCGCAGACGATGCGCTGTTGACCGCCGCGGCCCTCGAGGTGGCAGCCGGCTGATGCATGTGGTCGCCACCGCCGGGCATGTGGACCACGGCAAGTCGACGCTGGTGCGTGCCCTGACCGGCACCGACCCGGATCGGCTCGCAGAGGAACGGCGCCGGGGCTTGAGCATCGCGCTGGGTTATGCCTGGACGACCCTGCCCGGCGCGCAGCAGCCGATCGCCTTCGTGGACGTGCCCGGCCATGAGCGATTCGTGTCCACGATGCTGGCTGGCGTCGGGCCGGTGCCCGCGGCGCTGCTGGTGCTGGCCGCCGACGACCCGTGGATGCCGCAGGCCGAGGAGCATCTGCGCGCATTGGACGCACTTGGCGTCCGGCATGCCGTGGTGGCCATCACCCGATCCGACCGGGCAGACCCAGCGCCGATGATCGCCGAGGCACGTAGCCGGTTGGCCGGCACTGGGCTGGCCGCGGCGCCCGTGCTGTCGGTGAGCTCGCTGACCGGTGCCGGGATCAGCGCTCTGCAGGCGGCGCTCGGCGCGCTGACGTCCGCACTCCCGTCGCCGGATCCGGCTGCGGCGGTGCGGCTCTGGGTGGACCGGCGGTTCAGCATGGCCGGCGCTGGCACGGTGGTCACCGGCACCTTGCCGGCCGGGCGAATACGCGCCGGGGATCGCTTGCAGATCGGTGCGGCCGGCTCGACGTCGGTGCGGGTGCGGTCACTGCAGAGCCTCGGCGAGGACGTCGGCTCGGCGACCGGAACGGCACGCGTCGCGCTGCGGCTGGGCACCCAGCCAGCTGGCAAGCTGGACCGTGGCGTGGCCCTGGTCACCCCGGGCGCGTGGTGGCCGACGACGGTCTTCGACGTT
>JACCYS010000355.1 GCA_013696365.1 Nocardioidaceae bacterium | reverse complement strand
CGGTCACGGCAACAGTCGGCGCACCACGGCGTCGGCGAGCAGCCGGCCGCGCAGCGTGAGAACTAGCCGCTCGGGCAGTCGGGCGCGCGCCACCAGACCATCGGCCACCAGACCGGGCACGGCCGCTAGACCTGCCTGGTCCAGCAGACCGGTGTCCAGACCGTCGGCCAGCCGGGTCTCCAGCAGCACCCGCTCGGTGCGGCGGGTCTGGCGGTCCAGGTGCTCCCGGGCGAGTGCGGGGCTGCGGCCGGCGGCCAGCCTCGCCGCGTACGCCGCTGGGTGTTTGACGTTCCACCAGCGCACCCCGCCGACGTGGGAGTGCGCGCCCGGCCCGATGCCCCACCAGTCGGCGCCCTGCCAGTACCCCAGGTTGTGCCGACATCGGGCAGCCGGGGTGCGCGCCCAGTTGGACAGCTCGTACCAGGTGTAGCCGGCGGCGCCGAGCAGCTCCTCGGCCAGCTCGTAGGAGTCGGCCGCTTGGTCGTCGTCGGGCACCGGCGCCTCGCGCCGCCGTACCTTCCGCGCCAGCGCGGTGCCGGGCTCGACGATCAGCGAGTACGCGCTGATGTGGTCGGGGTCGAGTGCGAGTGCGGCCTCGACGGTGCTGCGCCAGTCGGCCAGCGACTCCCCCGGAGTGCCGTGGATCAGGTCGAGGCTGATCTGGTCGAACCCCGCGGCCCGCGCCCACGCCACCGCCTGCGGCACCCGCTCGGGGTCGTGCGTGCGGTCCAGGGTGGCCAGCACGTGCGGCACCGCCGACTGCATGCCGTACGAGACCCGGGTGAAGCCGCCGTCTCGCAGTCGCTGCAGTGACTGCGGGGTCACGCTGTCCGGGTTCGCTTCGGTGGTGACCTCGGCCAAAGCTGCCAGCCCGAAGGCCCGTTGCACCGCGGCCAGCACCCCCACCAGATCATCGGCGGGCAGCAACGTCGGGGTGCCGCCGCCGACGAAGACGGTCTCGACCGGTGACGGCGCACCGCTCGCACCGAGCACCCGGGCCGCCAGCTGCAGCTCGCCGATCGCCGCGTGCGGGTACGTTGCCTGAGACACGTCGGGGCCGAGCTCGGTGGCGGTGTAAGTGTTGAAGTCGCAGTAGCCACAGCGCACGGCGCAGAACGGCACGTGCACGTACAGCCCGAACGGGCGGTCGCCGAGTTCGGACAGCGCTGCGGCAGGCAGAGCGCCGTCGCTCGGCGCGGGCTCGCCGGCGGGCAGGGTGGAGGGCACCGGAGCAGTCTGCCCGGCCGCCGGGACGTCAGCGATAGAGCGCGTTCAGCTCCGCGCGGTAGTTGTCCTCCACGACCCGCCGCTTCATCTTCATGCTGGGTGTGACCTCGCCGGACTCGACGCTGAGGTCGTGCTCGAGCACGATGAACTTCTTGACCTGCTCCCAGCGGTTGAGCTTGGCGTTCAGCTGGTCGACGTATCCCTGTAGGTCGCTGCGCATCGGGTCGGACGTGACCACCCGCTCGTACGGTGCGCCCGCCATGTCGTGCCGGTCGGCCCAGTCGCTGACAGCGTCCGGGTCGAGGGTGAGCACCGCGGAGCAGAAGTTGCGGTCGCTGCCGTGCACCAGCACCTGGCTGACCAGCGGGCACAGCCCCTTGAACATCGTCTCGACGTGCGCGGGTGCGACGTACTTGCCACCGGAGGTCTTGAACAGGTCCTTCTTGCGATCGGTGATGCGCACGAACCCGTCGGTGTCGATCTCCCCGATGTCGCCGGTGTGCAGCCAGCCGTCCGCGCCCAGCGCCTCTTGGCTTGCCTCGGCCATCTCGTGATAGCCGGCCATCACTCCGGGCCCCTTGATCAACACCTCCCCATCGGCGGCAATGCGGAACTCGGTGCCCGGCAGCGGCATGCCGATCGTGCCGAAGCGGTAGTTGTCCAGCCGGTTGACGCACGAGCCGGCAGAGCTCTCGGTCAGCCCGTAGCCCTCCAGGATCAAGATGCCAGCGGCGTGGAACCACTCGGCGACGTCCTTGTTGAGCGCCGCCGATCCGGAGATGAAGAAGCGCACCCGCCCACCGAAGCGGGCCCGCACCTTGCTGAACACGAGCTTGTCGGCGATGCGATGCTGGGCGGCCAACACCCGAGACACCGGACGGCCCTCAAGGGTGGCGCTGCTGACCAGGCGCCCCACGTCACTGGCCCAGTCGAAGATCTTGGCTTTGGCGCCGCCCTCACTGTGAGCCATGGTCGTGATGCGGCCGTACGCCTTCTCGAAGATGCGTGGCGCCGCCCCCATGAAGGTGGGTTGCACGACCGCCAGGTTCTCGATGATCTTGTGGACCCGGCCGTCAACGGCGGTCGGGTAACCGACAGCCAGCTGGGTGGTCAGCAGCACCTTTCCGAACGAGTGCGCCATCGGCAGCCACAGGTACTGCAGGTCGTCCGCGCGCAAGATGCCAGTCGCAGCCACCGCCGCACCCTCGTAGGTCCAGCTGCTGTGTCGCAGCCGAACGCCTTTGGGCCGGCCGGTGGTGCCGGAGGTGTAGATGAGCGTCGCCAGACTGTCGGACTCGATGGCCGCGACGCGCCGGTCCACCGCATCGGGGTCCTCGTCCAGCCTAGCCTGTCCTCGCTCGGCCAGCTCGGCCAGCGAGATCACCCAGTCGTCGCCACCCCCGGCAACCGCACCGAAGGTCACCACTTGGGTGACACCGGGCAGGTCGGCACGTCGCTCGCGCAGCTTGGCCACCTGCGCGTCGTCCTCCGCGAAGACGACGACGCTGTTGGAGTCGGCCACGATGAAGGCGACCTCTTCAGCGATCGTGGTCGGGTACACGGTTGTGGTCGCTGCCCCGGCGCACATGACCGCCAGGTCGGCCAAGATCCACTCGTAGCGGGTGGTCGAGATGATCGCGACCCGCTGCTCTGCGCCGACGTCGAGCGACACCAGCCCCGCAGCGAGTCGACTTACCTCGTCAGCCGTCTGCTGCCAGGTGCGTGACTCCCACTGGTCTCCCCGCGGGAAGCGGTACGCCTCCTGCTCGGGCCGCGTCGCCACCTGGTCGAGGAACATCTGGGCCACAGTGTCGGCGCGCTCGTCGACGAGAAGCACGTCATCGGTGCTCGGAGCAGTCGTCGTCATCGTCATCCCTCGGTCACATCGCCGTGATGAGGTGAGGATATGTCACTGACCGGACCAGCGATAGGTCTCGCCAGGTCGCGCACCTGTCGGCGACCGCCGGCACGTTTCGCGCGGTAGAGCGCAGCGTCCGCGCGGCGCATCAGCGCCCTGATGTCGGCGTCGTCGACGAGCGCTTTCACCGTTGCGGTCCCGCAAGACACGCCGGCACCGGCGGCGAGCCACCCTGCCCGATCGACCAGGTCCGTCAGTGCGTCAGGCAGCTCAGCGTCCACCGGCCCCGGCACGATCAGGCAGAACTCGTCACCACCCAACCGGGTGGCGACGGCACCCGGCAGCCGACTGACGGCCTCGCTCAGCAGCAGGGCGATCTCGCGCAACAGCCGGTCACCGGCCAGATGGCCGTCACGGTCGTTGACCGTCTTCAAACCGTCGACGTCCCACAGCGAGATCGCGACCGGACGCTGCAGCCGGGACAGCTCCTGCAGCGTCTCGTCGGCCAGCCGCCGGTTTCCCAGCCCGGTCAGCGCGTCGATGTAGACCAGCTCCGTCAGGTGTTCGTGGCTGTCCAACCGCCCGACGCCCAGCGCGATCGCCTGCGCGATGACCCGGGCGACGGCTTGGTCGCGAGCGGTGAAGGCCGGGCTGCCGTGCGCACGCGTCGCGTACAGCTCCCCCCAGACCAGCGCCCCCACCAGGATCGGGCAGCCGAGCGACGCTGCTTTGCCGAGCGAGGCGAGCAGCCGCAACTCGGAGGGGTCGCCGCCCTCGTCGTGCAGGTTCAACGACCACGGCCGTTGCTGCTCGGCGACCTTGAGGAGGTCGGGGAAGTCGCTGACCCGGTAGCGTTCGTCGGCAGGATGCTCCTCCTCGCCCGGACCGAGCGCACCGACGTTGACGATCGTCCGAACGCTGCCCGCCGCTGCGTCGAAGCGGCTCACCGACGCCGAGGCTGCGGTCAGCACCTTGAGAGCGGTGCCAGCCCCCAGCCGGGCGAGCTCGTCCACCCCCCTGGCCGACTCCATTGCGAAGAGCAAGTCAGCGACAGCCTGATACCCAGCCGTCTCCCTGTATGCGCGCACACCCCAATCTACGGCGCCACCATGCACACGGCTGGGCGACTTCGTCGAACCGCTCCTGCACGACCTGCTTGGGCGGCTGGTCGGGCAACTCGCCCGAACTTCCCATGGCAAACCAACCCGATGTCGAACCAACATGATGTCGGACCAAATCTGCGGCACCCTCTGGGTTGGGCACGTCAACCCCGCACCGCTTTGGCCATCGTCACGCAGCCGGTGAGGTAGTCGCGCACAGTGCTGGCCGGACCGCCACCGTTCAGCATCTCCTTCGCTTTGACCAGTGCTCTGACGACCACCCAGTCCCGGGCGCGATCCTCATCGAGCAACGCCGCGTCCACGGTGCTGTGGAAGCGGGTACGGATCGCCGCTCGGACGTCACCGGTGGCGGCGAGCTCGCCCCACCGGTTCCACAGCAGCGGGGCCACCTCGTAGTGCGGGTCACCGGAAAGCGGCTTCGGGTCGATGACCAACCACGGCTCCCGGGTCGCCGCCAGCACGTTGCCGTAGTGCAGATCGGTGTGGATCAGCCGGCCGTCGCAGGCGGGATCAGCTCCCAGGTCGGCAGCCAAGCCCGCCGCCTCCCCTACGAGCCGACGCGGCAGCGGGGCGTTCGCCGACATCGCGCGTAGCTCTCGGGACCACCGCGTCGTCTGGTCCGACAACTTTCGAAGTGCCGGAGTGGCCGGCATATGGATGCGGTGATAGAGCGCCGCCACGGTCTGGCAGGCCTCAAGGGCCGGCACCGAGTTGAGATCTCGACCGGCGTCGGCCCGCTCGAGCAACAGGGCGTATCGCCGCGGGTCGG
>JACCYS010000341.1 GCA_013696365.1 Nocardioidaceae bacterium | reverse complement strand
AGCTGCTCGTCTGCGACGAGATCACCAGCGCGCTCGACGTGTCCGTGCAGGCAAACCTGGTGGGGCTGATCGACGAGTTCCGCCGCGAGCTGGGACTGACGCTGCTGTTCGTCACCCACGACATCGCACTGGTGCGCAACGTCGCCCAACAGGTGGCCGTGCTGCAGGAGGGAGTCATTGTCGAGGACGCAGCCACCGAGCAGCTGTTCCACCACCCGAGCCACGACTACACCAAGGAGCTGCTGAAGACCACGCCGCGGCTGGTGTCCTAGGCGTAGGAAGATCCGTCCGGGCGGCGGCCGGGAACCGGTAGAGGCTCAAGCTCGGCATGCGCGACACCGCGGTCGTTGGCGGCCTGGTGAGTGAAGTCGTCGTACACCTGGTCGAGCCAGCGGTCGAGCGCCTCACCACTGTGGTGGTCTACCCCGCAGCTGTGCATCACGATCACTCCTCCACATGACCGACGACGCTGCCCGGCCACGTGATCGACAGCATGACTGGCCGGTCCGCCGCCGAACAGACCGGGCGTCCCCGCGTCACTGCGCTCGCTAGCGCGGTGACCCTCCGTGTTTCACATCCGTTTGACGCTCGACGGACACAATCTCCGATGTCAGCTCGCAGTGCAGAGTGAGGGGTGGGGCTCATGCAGTTCAATCGGCGAGATGCGCTGAAGCTCGGAGTGGTGTCTGCAGCCGCGCTGGCGCTGCCGGCCGAGCGGATGGCGCGCACCAAGTTGTCGTTCGCCAACAAGCTCGCCGTCAGCAGCATGCCGCCGCCGTTCACCGCCCCCTATGTCGCGCCACCGGTGGTGAACCTCACTGGAGACGTCACCAGCGTGCTCACCAGCGACGGCAAGCCCTTTTACCGCATGGTGATGTCGCAGTTCCGACAGGAGATCATTCCGGGGCTGCAGACCACAGTGTGGGGATACGACCGGTCGGTGCCCGGGCCCACGGTGATGTGCAAGAGGGGCGTGCCGGTCTTGATGCGGCACGTCAACAACCTGCCCTCGCAGCACCCGCAGCTGGGATACCGGCCGTGGACATCGGTGCACCTGCACGGCTCGGCGTCGCTGCCGCAGTACGACGGGTACGCGAGCGACGTCGCCAGCCCAGGCCAGTACAAGGACTACCAGTTCCCAAACACCCAGCAGGCGCGCACGATGTGGTATCACGACCACGGTGTGCACCGGACCGCGTCCAACGTCTACACGGGGCTGGTCGCGCAGTACCACATCGTCGACGACCTGGAGCGGTCGCTGCCGCTGCCGAAGGGGACGGACTTCGAGGGCAAGTCCTACGACCAGGCGCTGACCATCCAGGACGCGACCTTCGGCGCGGACGGGTCGTTGATCTACGACGACGGCGACCAGTCGAGCCTGTACGGGAACGTCATCTTGGTGAACGGGCGACCCTGGCCGGTGATGAAGGTGGAGCGCCGCAAGTACCGCTTCCGCATCCTCAACGCGTCGATCTCCCGAGCCTACAAGTTGGCACTCAGCAGCGGTCAGCCGTTCATCATGATCGGCACCGACGGAGGGTTGATGCCGCAACGCCAGTTTGTGCGTCGCTACCGGCACGGCATGGCCGAGCGCTACGAGGTGGTCATCGACTTCTCCAAGTACCCGATCGGCGAGCGGGTCGTGCTGCAGAACCTTGCGCTGCGCAACAACGACGGCTTCGAGCACACCAACAAGGTCATGGCCTTCGACGTGGTCAGCGAATCCTCGACCAGTCGCAACAACGGAGTTCCCAAGCTCCTCAACCCCGGCACCGAGGTGATGAGCCTGCAGGAGTCGGATGCGAGCAAGCAGCGCAGCCTGACGTTTCGGCGCAGCAACGGGCATTGGACGATCAACGGCCGCACCTGGGCAGATGTCGAGGCGAGCGGTTTCCAAGACACCGTCGCCGATCCCACGTTGGGCGAGGTCGAGGTCTGGGAGCTGAGCAACCCTTTCGGCGGCTGGTTCCACCCGGTGCACATCCACCTTGTCGACTTTCGCATCCTCAGCCGCAACGGCCTCCCCCCGAAGCCGTGGGAGCTCGGGCCCAAGGACGTGGTCTACGTCGGCGAGTACGAGACTGTCCGGGTGGCGATGCGCTTCGGGCCGTACCCGGGCCGCTACATGGTGCACTGCCACAATCTGGTCCACGAGGACCACGACATGATGCACCAGTTCGAGATTCGTCGACCTGACGGCAGCCGTGGCGACGACCCCATCTGGGCCGACCCGCCGAAGGACCTGCCCGACCCGCCACCATGAGCACCATCGGTGCGCCGGGTAGCGCCTGGCCCGAGCTGGGAGCCGGCGCACCCGGCCAGCCGGACGCGCCCCCGGCCGACCCGGTGGAGCGACCTGCACTGCTTGCGGGAATCTTCGCGCTCACCACGGCCGCGGGGGGCGCGCACCTGGCAGTCGCGGGCCACGGGTTCGAGGACGGGCTGCTGTACGGCGGCTTCTTCGTCACCGTCGCGGCTGCGCAGCTTGCGTTGGCTGCGCTCATCATGGTCCCGGCTCTCCGCTCGCTGGTCGCGGTGGCCGGTGTCCTCGGCAACTTCGCCGTGGTCGCCACCTACGTCCTCAGCCGCACCGTCGGGGTGCCGGTGGGCTGGCACGCCTGGAAGCCCGAGGAGGCCGGCGCGCTCGACCTCAGCACCACCGTGGTCGAGTTGGCGCTGATCGGCTGCCTGCTGCAGCTCGTCCCGCCTCGGCTACGCCCGTGGATTGTCAACTTCCTGTGTGTGTGCGCGCTGGCGGCCTGGGCGTGGCGGCTCACCGTCCTCGGCTCCTGAGGTGCCCCCGACCGGGGCCGGGGGCACCAGCACCGCTCTAGCAGCACAGCGCTCAGACCGTGGCGGTCGCCGGTGGCCCACGGTCGGGCTAATCGTCGCGGTCGGCTCGGTGTTGTTGCTGCGGCTATTCGTGGTCGAGCCGGTCGAGGTGGCCTCCAGCAGCATGGCGCCGACCCTTCGAGCGGGTGACCATGTGCTCACCGAGTCGGCGAGCCTGCGTCTTGGGGCAGTGCGGCGAGGCGACCTGGTCACTTTCGCCGCCGCTGGATCCGACGAGCTCACTCTGAAGCGCGTTGCCGCACTCGGCGGCGACCGGGTGGCGATCCACGACGGTCGACTCGTCGTCAACCGCCGTTCAGTGCCTGAGCCGTACGCCGACCACCGGCGGATGGACAGCATCTACTTCGGGCCGGTCGACGTGCCGGCGGGCAGCGTGTTCGTGCTGGGGGACAACCGCGACGACTCTCGGGACTCCCGGGACATCGGCCCGGTCCCGGTGCGCGACCTTGTCGGCAGAGTGGTCCTGACATGGTGACGGACTCGCTGTACAGCGTCATTTTCACGCTGACGTGACGGTGAAGACCGACCCTGCTTGCAGCGCCGCCACGCCAGGCGTGTGCACCTGTGAGTTGGGGAGTTCTGGGATGAAGCGAGTCGGGTCATTGCGTAGGGCGGTCGCTCCGATCGTGAGCACGGTGCTGGTCGGCAGCGTGCTGGCCGTGCCGACGCCGGCCGCCGGTGCTGCTGTGGGGGCCGCACTGCCGGCGGTCGGGCCGGTGGGCCAGGGGTTCAGCCTGAACCGGTCCGACCTGCGGTTCATCCTCAAGCAGATCAAGATCTCCGAGGAACACGTCCGCACTCGCACCGCGAGCGACCCCTGCGGCACGCTGCTGGGCGCTGGCCCCAACCAGATCGCGAACCAGAACAACCAAGGTGTCGAATTGCCGTGGGGGCTGCGCACGGTCGACGGCAGCTGCAACAACCTGGTGCCGTCCCGCTCGCAGTTCGGCGCCTCCGACGAATCGTTCTCGCGGATGACCCAGCCGTACTGGCGCCCGGGTTACGAGCAGCCGGGCACGACGTCCGACCCCGAGCCGCGGCGGATCAGCAACCTGATCTCCGACCAGACCGAGGGCAACGACGCGGCCGTTGTCGCCGGTGGTGCTGGCGCTGACATCGACCCTGCCTCCGGCACGGTCGACATTCCCAACGTTGCCCCAGATGTCGGTCTGTCGGCGCCGTACAACTCGCTGTTCACGATCTTCGGACAGTTCTTCGACCACGGCCTGGACCTCACCAACAAGGGCCCTGGCAAAGTGTTCATGCCGCTGGACAGCGAGGACCCGCTGTACAAGACGGGTGCTCCGACGAACTTCATGGTGCTCACCCGGGCGACCGCCACGAGCGCTACACAGCGCGACGCCGTTAACAAGACCACCCCGTTCGTCGACCAGAGCCAGACCTACGGCTCACACCCCTCGCACCAGGTCTTCCTGCGGGAGTACACGGCCGACGTCGCCGGTAAGCCGGACTCGACGGGGAGCCTGCTCACCGGCGGAGCCGGCGGTGGCCTGGCGACCTGGGCCGCGGTCAAGGCCCAGTCAGCATCGTTGCTGGGCATCAAGCTGACCGACGTCGACGTGACCGACGTGCCGCTGCTGGCCACCGATCCGTACGGCCAGTTCGAGCCGGGACCCAACGGCTACCCACAGATCGTGACCGGTTCCGGTTTGGTCGAAGGCGACCCGACCGCCAACGGCGGTACGGGCATCGGCATCCCCGCCGACGCGACGAAGACCAGGCATGCCTTCTTGGACGACATCGCGCGCCACGCCGTCCCGATCGGGGACAAAGACCCCACAGACGGTCCGGGACCGTACGTGCCGCTCGACCGGGACACGGACCCCGGGACGACCGACGACCGGGACCCGGCCACCTACGACGACGAGATGTTGGACGAGCACTTCATCGCCGGTGACGGTCGCCTGAACGAGAACATCGCGCTGAGCGCTGTGCACCACGTCTTCCACTCCGAGCACAACCGGTTGGTCGCCGACATCGACAGGATCATCAACACCGAGGAGACCGCGGCCAACGTCGCCGCGTGGAACGACACTTCGTACCCGGGGGCCTGGACGTACGGGGAGCGGCTGTTCCAGGCGGCCCGCTTCGTCACCGAGATGGAGTACCAGCACCTCGCCTTCGAAGACTTCGCCCGCAAGGTGCAGCCACAGGTGAACGCCTTCACCGGCTACGACACCACCATCGACCCGGCCATCACCGCTGAGTTCGCGCACGCCGTCTATCGCTTCGGCCACTCCATGCTGACCGAGACGGTCGCCCGGACCAAGCCTGGGGGCGCCCGGCGCGACATCCCACTGCTGGACGCGTTCCTCAACCCGCCTGCGTACGACGAGGGTGGTCTCACCCCGGACCAGGCGGCCGGCGACATCATGCGGGGGATGAGCAAGCAGGTCGGCAGCGAGATGGACGAGTTCGTCACCGAAGCCCTGCGCAACCGGTTGCTCGGCCTTCCCCTTGACCTGGCGGCCCTCAACTTGGCCAGAGGGCGAGACACCGGCATGCCGCCGCTGAACGAGACCCGGCGGCAGTTCTTCGCGGCCACGAACAACAACTCTGCGCTGCGGCCCTACAGCAGCTGGCTGGACTTCGGCGACGGTCTGCGCCACCACGAGTCGTTGATCAACTTCGTGGCCGCCTACGGCACGCACCCGTCGATCACCGGCGGCAAGAATGCCAAGCGGGCCGCGGCCGCGCTGCTGGTCGCCGGCAACCCATCGGACCCGGAGACCCCAACGGACTCCGTGGACTTCATGAACAGCACCGGCAGCTGGTCGAGCACTGAGACCGGACTGGACCTCGTCGACCTCTGGGTCGGCGGACTGGCCGAGCGGCAGGCCCCGTTCGGTGGCCTGCTGGGATCGACGTTCAACTACGTGTTCGAGAAGCAGATGGAGAATCTGCAAGACGGCGACCGCTTCTACTACCTGGCACGCACCGCCGGGCTCAACCTGCTCACCCAGCTCGAGGGCAACTCGGCATCAGAGCTGATCGAGCGCAACACCGACGTGACCGATCTGCCGGCCGACGCCTTCTCCCGGCCCGACCTGTTCTTCTACCTGGAGAACCTCGGCACCAGTGGACCGGTCCCCGATGATCCGACAACGCCGTGGGACGAGTCGGTCGAGCTGCGCCGCACACCGGACGGCACGCTGCGCTACAGCGGCACGCAGCATGTGGTCTTCATCGGCACCCCAACCGCCGATCGGATGCGCTCGAGCGAGGGTGACGACACCCTGCGCGGCAACGCCGACAACGACACCATCGAGGGCGGTGCCGGCAACGACACCCTGATCGGCGGTGACGGTCGCGACATCATGACCGACTCCTTCGGCGACGACGTCACCAAGGGCGGAGATGGACACGACGCGATCAACTCCGGGGCCGGCTTCGACTTGAACCAACCTGGCCGGGGAGACGACTTCACCGTCGGCGGCTCGGATCTGACCGAAACCATCGCCGGCCCCGGCGACGACATGGTTTACGCCGGTGACGCCGCGGACACCGTGTTCGGTGACGACGGTGACGACTGGATCGAGGGCGGCAACCAGGCCGACCTGCTGCAGGGTGACAACGGAGCACCGTTCCAGGACGACCTCAACGAGGCCGGCCACGACGTGATCATCGGTGGCGCCGGCGCCGACGACTACGACTCCGAGGGCGGCGACGACATCATGGTCGCCGGGCCTGGTGTCGAGCGAAACGAGGGCATGCTCGGCTTCGACTGGGTCAACCACCAAGGACACCTGGTGGCCGCCGACGCCGACCTCGCCCGCACCGCTTTCGTGGTCCCGGCCGTCGACACCCTGAGTGATCGGTTCGATGAGGTCGAGTCGCTGTCGGGTTGGAAGTACGACGACACGTTGTTCGGGGACGACCAGACCACCGTCGACCGCGGCGGGGACACGCTGACGGCGGAGGGGATCGCGCGCATCGAGGGGCTGCAGGAGTTCCTGGGCGCCGAGGTCACGTCCTACGACGCCGGCAACATCCTGCTCGGTGGCGGCGGCAGCGACGTCATCGAGGGACGGGGCGGGGACGACATCATCGACGGTGACCTGTGGCTGAGCGTGTCACTGCCGGCGCCCGATCTGTCCACACCTGACCCGGACGACACGAAGTTGTTCACCGAGATGAGCCAGCTGCAGGCCGACGTCTTCGCCGGACGCATCGACGGTGGCCAGATCAGCGTCGTTCGTCAGATCGTGCCGCCCGCCGGTGTGGACACCGGTGCCGACGCAGCAGTGTTCTCGGGTCCACGTGCCGACTACGACATCGTCGCCGTCGGCGCGAAGCTCGAGGTCACCCACGCTCGCGGCACCGCCACCGATGGGGTGGATCGGGTCAGCGGGGTGGAGGAGCTGCGCTTCTCCGACCGCTCGGTGTCCACCGCGGTCACCGCACCCGGGGTGCCTACCGCCGCGGACGCGGTGGCCGGTGACGCATCGGCGACGGTGACCTACTCCGCACCCACCAGCGACGGTGGGTCGCCGATCACCGAGTACCGCGTGCAGGTCTTCACCGGCAGCACCCTGGAGAACACCGTTTCCGGCATCGCCCCCGACGCCAGGAGGGCCGAGATCACCGGACTCACCAACGGGACCAGCTATACCTTCCGGGTGATCGCCGTGAACTCGGCTGGCGCCAGCGGGGCCTCCGAGCCCACCTTCCCGGTGACACCGCAGGCAGCTGCGGAACCCGCCACCCGGCCGGGTGCGCCGACCATCGGCACGGCCTCAGGTGGTGACGGCCAAGCGACCGTGCGGTGGGCTGCTCCCACCGACGACGGTGCGACGCCGATCACCGAGTACCGCATCCAGGTGCGGACCGGCACCGTGGTGGTGCGTACGGTCACTGGCGTCCCCGCGGCCGCGACTGACGCGGTGGTCACCGGGCTGACCAACGGCACCGCCTACAACTTCCGGGTCCGTGCGGTCAATGCCGTCGGGGTCGGGGTGTTGTCGGCGCCGTCGAACGCCGTCACCCCGACCGGCGCGGCCGCGGCAACGGTCCCCGGTCAGCCGGCGATCGGGCGAGCCGACCCGGGTGCCGCCGGCGGTGCCATCACCGCCACGGCCAACTGGCCGGAGGCAACCAACGACGGCGGGTCGCCGATCACCGGCTACCGGGTGCGGGCGCTGCGGCTCAGCAGTACCGGGGCGGTTCTGGGGTCCACCACGTCGCCGGTGCAACCGGCCTCGAGCCGGGCGCTGGAGATGACGCTGCCGGTGGCAGGTGACTATCGCTTCATGGTCCAGGCCATTAACGACGTCGGCACGAGCACGTGGTCGCGCAGGTCCAACCCGGTGGCGGGCCAGTAGACACCGCCAAGCACAGCGTGGCGGATCGGGCCCCGGCAGCTTTGCCGGGGCCCGGACCTGCTGCCGTCAGCGCAGCTCCCAACCGGCCCAAGGATTCGGCAGGCTGAGGACCCCGTGCGGCATGAGCCCGGAGCGCACGAGGAGCCCCTCCATCCCCGACATGCCGACCAACCCGCCTGCGGCTGCCAACAGCCCCACCGGCGCTGAGGCTGTCGCCGACTCACTCGACGCCGGCAATCGGAGCCGCTCTAGCGGGTTGGAGTGCGGGACCGTATGCACCGTCACGGTGTCCGGGTCCACATCCGCCCGTTGCGCGGCCCGCTCGACCGCGGCACGAAAGCCACCGAGCTGGTCTACCAGACCGCGCTGCAGGGCGTCGGCGCCGGTCCAGACTCGGCCGCGTGCCAGCGGTTCCAGATCGGCGTGCTCGACACCGCGGTCGGTGGCCGCCTTGCGGGTGAAGTCGTCGTAGACCTCGTCGAGCCACTCGTTAAGTCGCTGCCATTGCTCGTCGCTGAAGCCGACGTCGGGCGAGAACATCGTGGACTGCCTGCCGGCACCGATCGGCTCGACCCCGACACCCACTCGGCCCAACGCGGCGCCGGTGACCAACTTGCCCGCCAGCACCCCTATCGAACCGGTGATGGTGCTGGCCGTGGCGACGATCTCGTCACAGCCCATCGCGACGAAGTAGCCACCGGAGGCAGCAACCGCCCCCATCGAGGCCACGACTGGCCTGCCGGTCTCGCGCAGTTGCAGCACCTCGCGTCGTACCGCGTCGGAGGCCACGTACGAGCCGCCGGGGCTCACCACCCGCAACACGACGGCGCGCACGTCGTCGCGCCGACCGGCGGTGCGCAACGCTGCGCAGACCGTGTCCGACCCGGCGTGCCGCCCTCCCATCGGGTTGTTGCCGCTGCGACCGAGCCCGATCCCGCCCAGCACCGACACGCAGGCGACGACCGGCTGGTTGCGCTGCTGTATCCGCTGGCGAGCGAGCGCCGGGCCGGTAGGCGACCAGCGGTGCACGTAGCGCAGGGTGAGCCGGCCATCGTCAGCCAACCGCTCGCGCAGGTCTGCGTACACCTCATCGCGGTAGCCCAATCGGTCCACCAGACCGGCTTCGACGGCCTCGGGGGCGCTGAGCGGGGCCACGTCCACCGCGTCGCGCACCTGTTGCGCGGTCCGGCCACGGCACCGGGCGACGGTGGACACCACACTGTCGAGCACCGAGTCGGCGAGCTGCTGCAGTGCCTCGCGCTGCGCGGCGGACATCGATTCGCGCATGAAGAGGTCGGCGGCGTTCTTGTACTCATGTCGCTGGCCGAACTGCGGCTCCACCCCGAGCCGATCCAGCAACCCACGCACGAAGACGCCGCGACCCGCAACACCGGTGAGTCCGAGCTGACCGCTGGGCTGCATCCAGATCGTGTCGAAGGCCACCGCCAGCCGGTAGGCGGTCGTGCCGATGCCCACTTCGCCGAAGGACTCCGTCCAGGCTACGGTCGTCCGCCCGGTGGCGCCGAAAGACTCCACGGCGTCGGCCAGCTCGTCAGCTTGCGACGGCGGCAGCGCGCTGGCAGACACCTGTGCCACCAGGCCGACCACGCGGTCGTCTTCGGCGGCGCGCCGCAACTGGTCCACCAGGCCTCGCAGTGTGGGCACGCCGCGGCTGCGCACGGCGGCCAGCGGATCGGCGGGCTGGGTCTCCAGCAGTCCCCGGGACAGGTCGAGCTCAAGCAGCACCGGCTCCCGAGCCCGGCGGTGACCCGCGGTGTGGATGACACGGTCGAGGAGCGAAGCGACGCGCATGCTGACACGCTAGCGACACCAGTGCAGGTACGCTCCACCTGCGGGCGGCACCGCTCTCATGGCCGGTCCAGCCTGGAGAACAGCCAGCCCAGATCGCTAAGCAACCCTTGGAGGAACGTCAGTGGAGGTCTCCACGACCGTGTGGTCGGTCACCATCGGGGTGACGGTCGCGGTGCTGTTGTTCGACGTCCTCATCGTGGGTCGGCGGCCGCACGAGCCGAGCATGAAGGAATGCACGGTCTACATCTCGATCTACACCACCATGGCGGTGCTGTTCGGGCTGTGGATGTGGGTCGGCTACGGCGGGCGCTATGCGGGGGAGTTCTTCGCCGGCTGGCTCACCGAGTACTCGCTGTCGGTGGACAACCTGTTCGTCTTCATCATCATCATGGGTGCTTTGGGAGTGCCCCGGAAGTACCAGCAGGAGGCACTGCTGGTCGGCATCATCTTGGCGTTGATCTTCCGCGCCATCTTCATCGGCGTCGGCGCGTACGCCATCAACCAGATCTCCTGGATCTTCTACCTGTTCGGCGCGTTCCTGGTCTACACCGCGATCCAACTGGTCCGCCACCACAACGACGAGGACGAGTACGAAGAGAACCGGGCCATCTCGATGATCAAGGCCAGGGTGCCGTCCACCGAGGAATGGCACGGCCTCAAGCTCTTCGTCCGCGAGAACGGCGCCCGGGTCATGACCCCGATGCTGATCGTCATCGTGGCGCTTGGCTCGACCGACATTCTGTTCGCGCTCGACTCGATCCCCGCCATCTACGGGTTGACCAGCGAGCCGTATCTCGTCCTCACCGCCAACATCTTCGCGTTGATGGGGCTGCGCCAGCTGTACTTCTTGCTCGGTGGGCTGCTCGACCGGCTCATCTACCTGTCGTACGGACTGGCCGCCATCCTCGCCTTCATCGGGGTCAAGCTGGTGCTCCATGCACTGCATGAGAACGAACTGTCGTTCATCAACGGCGGTGAGCACGTCGACATCCCGGAGATCCCCACCTCGTTGTCCTTGGTCGTGATCGTGCTCGCCCTGGGGGTCACGGCGGTTGCGAGTCTGGTGGCGGTGAAGCGTGATCCGAGCAAGGCGTCGCAGGGCAGCGGGATCCTGGACACTGATTCGGACGACACCCCCGACACGGGCACCCCCGACACGGGCACCCCCGACTCGTCCCACCCCGACGCGGAAGGCATCGACGGTGCCAGGCCCGCGCAAGACGGGCCGCAGTCCAAGGGGGCTTCGCCGGCTCCAACTCGCTCCGGCGAGGACACCTGAGCGCCCGCGCCGGGGTTAGTTCAGGTCGCTCGGGTCCCGGACGAAGGTGCGGTCGGCCTTGATCGACCGGTTGTAGAGCCAGGTGAGTGCCCACAGCGCCACCCCGATCATCAGCAGCAGGCCGGCGACGACGTATTCGTCGCTGGCCCGCCCGGACAGCGGGGTCACCAGGTAGGCGCAAGCCAGCGAACCGACGACCGGCAGCACCGACGGCGCGCGGAAGTGCTGGTGGTCGACCGGGTCTCGGCGGAGCACCAAGACTGCGACGTTGACGATCGCGAACACTGCAAGCAGGAGCAGCGACGTGGTGCCGCCGAGGATAGCCACGGAATCTTCGCTGAGCGTGTTCACATAAGCGATGAGCGCGCCGGCAATGCCGGTGGTGAACACGATCGCTGCCCACGGCGTACGCCGGCCCCGGTGCACCTTGCCGAGGAACGGCGGCAGCACTGACTGCTTCGCCATTCCGTACAGCAGCCGACTTGCCATCAGCATGTTGATGAGCGCGGAGTTGGCGACGGCGAACATGGCGATGAAGGGGAAGATGGCGCCGATGGGCAGTGCGGGGGCGCCGGCGCGAACCACCTCGAGCAACGGGGACTCTGCCTCAGCCAACTCGCCGACCGGCACGATCGCCACCGCCGAGATCGACACCAGCACGTAGATCAGGCCGGTGATCCCCAGACCGGTCAGCATTACCTTGGGGAAGATCTGCGACGGGTTGTGTGTCTCTTCGGCCATGTTCACCGAGTCCTCGAAGCCGACCATCGCAAAGAACGCGAGCGACGTCGCGGTGGTCACGGCGAGGAAGACACTCTTGTCGCCGGGGGTGTCGAATGCAACGACGGCGGCGAAGTCCGCTTTGCCCTGCACGATGACCCATACCCCCACCAGGATCACCAGCAGCAGACCGGTCAGCTCGATCAGGGTCAGCACAACGTTGGCTTTGACGCTCTCGCCAACCCCTCGCAGGTTCACTGCGGCCACCAGCAGCATGAACCCCAGTGCCACCACCAGCAGGATTGCTGATCCGGTGACCATGCTGTCGAAACCGAGGCCGGCGCCGAAGTTTGCGGCGAAGGCGATGGACGCGGTGGAGGCGGAGGTGATGCCGGAAGACATCACCGTGAAGCAGACGATGAACGTCAGGAAGTGGATGCCGAAGGCCTTGTGCGTATAAAGCGCAGCACCCGCGGCCTTCGGATACTTCGTGACGAGCTCAAGATAGGAGAAGGCGGTCACTAAAGCGACCGCAAAGGCCACCATAAACGGGGCCCAGGCAGCTCCGCCGACCTCGGCGGCGACCTGCCCGGTGAGCGCATAGACACCGGTACCGAGGATGTCGCCGACGATGAACAGCAGCAACAGGCCGGGACCCATGACCCGCTTCAGCTCGGTGGACTGTGCAGCGTCATCGGTGTGGCTTGGCTGACTCATAGGGACACTGTGGTGCCGCTAACGACTAGTTGGCAAGACCTGAAGATCAGAGGGCAAGGCCGTGTCGGACCAATGCCTTCTCGGGGTCAACGGCCTCCCCCTGCGCCTGCAACTCCAGATGCAGATGTGCACCTGAGCTGTTGCCGGTGGAGCCGACGTAACCGATGAGCTCTCCGGCGTTCACGCGCTGACCGGGGGCCACCGCGACGCTGCTCTGGTGCGCATACCAGACCGTGCGGCCATCCTCGAGCCGCACGACCACGAGATTGCCGGCCCAGGTGGCTCGTGGGCTGTAGCCGGCGATGGTCACGACTCCGCGGGCGATCGATCTGATAGGTCGCCCCTCGGGAGCGGCCAGATCCAGACCGCTGTGGGTGCCATCTGCCCACAGCGAGCCAGCGTCACCAAAGCGCGCACTGAGTCGGTATCCCGTGACCGGGAGCACCCAACGTTTGGCTTCGTGCCGTTCGCGAGCACGTGCCGACCTTGTCGACCGCGCATCCGACGTGCGCCGACTCTCAGGTCTGTCCCTTTTCTCGGTTTTGGCCGAGCTCGCCGACGACTTCGCTGCTGGTTTCGGTTTCGCTGCTGACTCTGCTTCGAGGACGGGTAGACCTACACGGCCGCCTGCGCGGCTTATCCGCGGAACAGCCGTGCTCACCCGGGGGCTCGTCACCTGGGCCACCGCATCGACGGTGACCGGCGGTTCCCGCACGCCGACCTCGTTGACCGCGCTGGCGCCGCCCATCAGGGCAAGGGCCGTTGCCGCCGGCAATGCGGCCGACAGCCGAGCGCGTCTGGTGTTGCGTCGGTGGCGTCCGTGACGCACCGGTGGGCGCCGCGCAGACGAGCATGACCCGGTCCGGGCAGGGGGCATGGCGGCAAGTCCTCAGATTGACGGCAGACAGTGGCCGATTGCCCCCACATGGCCAGCGGGTGACTATAGCGTCAGAAGCGTCGAAACGAAAGCCGCGAAACGGACCTTTCTCTCTTCATGGCATCGGAACCCACGTCACCACCCGCGTGAGCGCCACTCGTCGACGTACGGACGCTCAGCCCCCAGCGTGGTGTCGTCGCCGTGCCCCGGATATACCCAGGTGGCGTCCGGCAGCTTGTCGAACAGCTTGGCCTCGACGTCGTCCACGAGCTGACGAAAGGCAGTCGGTGTGTTGGTCTTGCCCACACCACCAGGAAAGAGGCTGTCCCCGGTGAACGCATGCGGGTGCCCGTCCGGGTCGTCATAGACGAGAGCGACAGATCCAGGGGTATGCCCGACAAGATGCACGACGCGCAAGCCACAGTTGCCCACCTGGACCTCGTCTCCGTCGTCGAGCGCACGGTCAACATCGACCGGCAGATGATCGGCGTCGTCGCGGCCAGCCACGCATGTCGCGCCGGTCTCTTGCAGCACGAGCGGCAGCGCCTGCCAGTGGTCAGCGTGACGGTGCGTGGTCACGACCGTGGTGAGACCGCCGTCGCCGATGAGCTCAAGCAGGCGCTCTGGGTCCTCGGCGGCGTCGATGAGTAACTGCTGCCCCGAGTCGCGGCACCGCAGCAGGTAGGCGTTGTTGTCCATCGGACCCACCGCC
>JACCYS010000340.1 GCA_013696365.1 Nocardioidaceae bacterium | reverse complement strand
CCCCAGCAGGTAGGTGGTCACCGGCGCCGCGGGGCGGACGACCCCATGTGCGGCGTCGCGGGCGACGTCGAGCAGCAGCGCCACGTCGACGTCGCCGTGGTCGATGCCCAACTCATCGCTGACCTGGTTAACCCACTGCGTCAACGGATCGGCACGATCCTCTGGGTCCGTCATCGTTCCTCATCGGGTTGTCTGGGCTGGGCAGCACGTAGCCGGCTCCGGGCCGCCTGGACATCCGCTGGGGTGTCCAGATCGAGCAGATCGAGGGTCTCAGTGGCCATGGGCGCGAGGTCGAGCAGGGTCAGCGGCGCGAGCAGTGCCCGCATCGATGCGCCTGCCCAGTCGTCGCGGGCGCCGGCAGACCGGCGGAGGGCTTCCAGGCGATAGGCGCCGAGCAGGTGTTGGGGTCGACCGTCGGCGTCCACGAGCCGTACGCCGTCGGCGCGCTCCAACGGCGGGACGGCGTCGACCAGCCGGTCGATCAGGCCGGACGACAACATCGGCAGGTCGCCGGCAAGCACGACGGCCACTGCCACCTGGGGTGGCGTCCCGGTAGTGCCGTTGGTGCCCGACTCGCCCCGGTCGAGAGCGGTGAGTGCCGCCACCACCCCGCAGGCAGGTCCGGACCCCGGCGGCTCCTCGCGCACCCAGCGGACGGGTCGGTCCGTGGGCCGGCCAGCACCGACGCCGAGCACAGCCATCGGGGGTGCATGCGTGCTCTGCACTGCGGCGAGCACCCGGTCGAGCGCGGTGCACCCACCAATACGCACCTGGGTCTTGTCGGTGCCCAGCCGTTCGGAGCCGCCGCCGGCGAGGACGATGGCTGCCCACACCGGCCGACTCTCGGCGGGGGTGGCCGCTTGGGTGTCCACCCGGTGCAGTCTGGCAGCGGCGCACCGTTTGCTCCGGCATCGGGCACCATGGCGGTATGGGTGATGTCACGATTGCACTGGTGCAGACGGAAGCGGCGACCGACTCCGAGCAGCAGCGAGGGTCGGTACACAAGTGGTTCGACCAGTTGGCCGCCGCTCCGCACGACCGGCCCGAGCTGGTGGTGTTCCCCGAGGCGGTGATGCACGACTTCGGCGCTGCGGACCACAACCTTGCGGCAGCGGCCGAGCCGCTCGACGGCCCCTTCGTCGATCTGCTGTCGGCGCAGAGCAAGCGACTCGGCAGCACGGTGGTCGCCGGCATGTTCGAGCGCAGCGACGATCCCGCTCGCCCGTTCAACACCCTGGTCGCGGTCGGCCCAGACGGCAGTCTGCTCGGCGTATCGCGCAAGGTGCACCTCTACGACTCGTTCGGCTACCGCGAGTCCGACCGGCTGCGCCCCGGCCCGGTCGAGCCGGCGGTCGTGGACGTCTCCGGGCTGCGGGTCGGCCTGATGACCTGCTATGACCTCCGGTTTCCCGAGTACTCGCGGCTGCTGGTCGACGCCGGAGCCGACACGTTCTGTGTTCCGGCGGCCTGGGTCCGGGGCCCGCTCAAAGAGGACCACTGGGTCACCCTGCTGCGAGCGCGGGCGATCGAGAATACCGCGTACGTGTTGGCGGCCGCGCAGTGTGGCGCCACGTACTGCGGGCTGTCGCAAGTGGTCGACCCGATGGGCGTGGTCGCCGCCGCCGCCGGCGATCAGGAGGCGGTGGTCACCGCTACGCTGCGACCCGAGCGACTGGCCGCCGCGCGTGCGCGCAACCCCGCGCTGACGCACCGCCGCCTGTGATACTGCCCGATCGGGTACAGGTGTAGCGTCCCAGCCGCGCCTCCGCGCAGCACGGCAGGCGCACTCCGACCGAGGGAGCTCCGCTTGTGGCCAGCGAAACCGGCACAGAAATCGTCGCCGAGATGGTGGCGAACGTCGTGTCGATCATTGCCAGACCAGGTCACCATCTCGAACCCGGGGACACCATCGTCATCCTCGAGTCGATGAAGATGGAGATACCGGTGTTGACCGATGTGGGCGGTGTCGTGCAGCAAGTGCGGGTCGACGAGGGGGATGTCGTGCAAGAGGGGGACGTGCTCGCAGTCATCGGCTGATGCGATGATCGGCCGTTCCGGAGGGGTGCCGGAGTGGCCTATCGGAACCGCCTTGAAAGCGGTCGCTGGCGGAGACGTCAGCCGCGGGTTCGAATCCCGCCCCCTCTGCCACGCACTTCTCGCCGGTCCCGAGCCTGCGGTCGACGGTCGAACCTGGGAGTGTCAGATGGCAGAGCCTGCCGCGGTGGATGAGTTCCACCTGGCGCGCGCTCGATCGGTGGCCGTGTTGGGCCGTGCGGCCACCGCAGCCGGCGTCGGCGTGCTCGCCCTGGTCACCGTGCCGTTGCTGCTGCCGGCGGGCGCGCTGCGGATGTCGCTGCTTGTACTGGCTGGGACTGTCAGCGCGGCGGCGCTGGTGCTGATCTGCCTGGCGGCTCTGCGCGTCGTCCGCCCGCCGGTGCTACTGCGCGCAAACGACCGCGGCATGCGGGTGCACGCGCTTCGTGGTGCCGGGCTGCGGTCAGTCGCCTGGTCGGAGGTGCGGGCGGTGCGCAGCGAGAGCCTCCGGGTGGGCTCCAGTGTGATCGTGGAGCACCAGGACGGCCGCTGCGCGGTCATCCCCGCCTCGCTCGTCGACGAGGGTGGGTCGGCGCTGACACGGGTGCTGCGCGCACGTCTGGACGCCGCGCATGGCCAACGCCGGCTCTGAAAGTCGCGCCGCAGCACCGCCACGAAGGACGAGTGAGCGGAGGTGGCGGGATTTGAACCCGCGAGAGGGGTTGAACCCTCAACCCGCTTAGCAGGCGGGCGCCATAAACCAGACTAGGCGACACCTCCGGGCCGGGCACCAGGTGCGCGGCGAGGCGCAACGCTACCGTCGGCCCTGTCGAGCGGCAAAGTGGCATCGCTGGGACGCGCGCGCTCACCCAATCGGGCAATTCCGGCTGTCAGTTGTCGGCTTCGACCCATCTGCCTGAGCGGCAACCCCTAGCCTCTGTATGTGCACCTCGGACATCGCCGCGCGGCAGCGCCGAACACCCGCTTGGCCGCTGGGATCCGCGTGCTTGTGCCGACTGCCGTGGCGGTGCTGCTGATGCTCGCCACGATGGGGTTCGCACCGACGGTGATGGCGGCTCCGTATGGGGCAGTCAGCGTCGCCAGCGACCAGACGACCGAGCCCCCTGCCGACGAAGACGCGCCAGCGCCAGGCACCGGTGAGCTTGACGAGGCTGCAACAGAGCAGCCGGCCGCCGAGGAGCCCAGCGATGCGCCCACCGATGATCCGGCGTCCAGCACCGAGCCAGCGCCGACCCAGCCGGAGCAGACCGAGACCGAGCCGTCCCCGACCGAGACCGAGCCGTCACCGACCGAGGAGACCGAGACCCAGAAGGCCCAGTTGTCACTGCAGGCCAGCATGAGTGCCGCAGTGGTCAGTCAGGATGAGATCGTGACGATCTCAGTCGTGGTGAGCAACGACGGGGCCGCCGCGGAGACCAATGTGATGGTGTCGAACCTGCTGCCCGCGGGCGCCGTCTTCCGCAGCGCCACGGACGTGGCCTTCGACGAGCAGTCTGCCGAGGCCACCATCGGAACAGTCGCGGCCAATGGCAGCAGCTCATTTTCGATCTCGGTGGCCTTCCCCCAGGCGGTCGGTGAGATGGTCGCCACCCCGTCGGTGCAGGGCACGGCGTCGAGCGACCAGACGAGCAGCGTTGTCGAGGTGCTGCCGACCGTGCCGGGGGGGCCGGTCAGCCCCGAGCCGTCGCCTGCGCCGAGTACCTCGCCCGATGACTCGAACGGGTCCGGGCCCGGCGGTGGCGGCTCGCCCGATCCGGCACCGGCCACGGCGGGAGGCCCGACTCCGAACGGCAGCGCGCCCAGCGGTGGTGCGTCGGATACGGGCTCTGGCCAGGGCGACTCGTCGTCAGGCGGGGCATCGCCAGGGGACACCTCGCCGGGCGGGGATGAGCCCAGTGGGTCAACCACGAACAGTTCGGGTCAGCCAGGTGCCGGTCAGTCAGGCTCCAGCGGCGGGGCCGGGTCGGGCCCCGGCGGGTCAGGCGGGGGTGGCTTCGGACCGGACGGCCCGGGGCTAGATGGCCCGGGGCAGTCGGCTGCCGGCAACGCTGGGGGAGACGCGCGAGGCGGTGGCGACAGGTCAATTCAGCCCGCGGAGCCCGAGGCGTCTGCTGTGCCGGCTGCGAGCTCGCCGGCCGACGGCTCGACAGTAGTGGCCGATCCCGGCGCGGACCAGATAGGTCCTGCCTGGGGACAGTCAGCTGTGCACATGCTGGGGGTCGCACTTGTCGTCACCGGGTGCGTACTGCTCGCAGTCGGCGGCGCACGCCGCAACCGCTTTTGGAGTTGACCCCGGGGTCGTATCGGACCTATGCCGGAGCCGGCGCGCTAACGGGGCTGGTCGCCAACTCTGACTCGGCGGTCAACCATCGGACTTGGTACGGCTGCAGACTGAATGCCCGACCCGAGCGCACCGACGCGTCAAGCGGATCCAAAACGTCGGTGACGGTGGACGCGGCCGCGGTGCTGAGCTCAGGCAGGGCGTCACTGGCGAGGGTCCGCGTCAGCGGGGTTGCGTTGAGCAGACCGACCAGCTTGCCGTGCCGTGGGTGCTCACGCAGCCATCCGAACACTGCTTCGTCCCCGACCCAGATGGGGCGCACGGAGCCGCCTGCGTGGAGTGGGGGGCACTCCCCACGGGCGGCGGCCAGCCGGCGCACGCCCTGCCAGACCCGACTCTCGACGCTGCCGGCTTGGTGTCGGCGCGCCACCGCCGCGTCGTCCAGATGCGGTCGCTGTCGCCACCGGTTGTCGTGTGCTCGCTCGGGGTCCGAGCGGTAGGCGGTGTCGTCGGCGTGGGCCACCTCGTCCCCCATGTAGATCATCGGTATGCCACCCCACCCGAAGGCGAGCCCGTACAGCGCGAGGAGCCGCCGCACGCCCAGGTCGAGCGCGGCCCCGTCGCCACCACGCAGCGCCTGACTGATCCCGCACAGCGCTGCGGTGCCACCGCAGGTGCGCTCGTCACCGGTCACGAGGTTCACTCCGAACGGCTCACCCTCAGCGAACGACATCGGGAAGTCGCCGCGATAGAACGCCGACAGAAAGTCGCGGTGCCCCTGCCCGTCACCCCCCACCGTGGCGGCATCGGTGTCGTCAATCGCCCAGCCGATGTCGTCGTGACAGCGCACATAGGTCAGCCAGCCGGTGCGCTGCGGCGGGGCGGGCATCCGTTCCAAGGCAGTCCGGGCGAGGGTGGTCCGGCCCTCGGCCAGCATCGACCACCCCAGCACCATCAACTGGTTGTGGTAAGCAAGATCGCACTCGCGGCGCTCCCGCTCGTGCCGGCCGAGGTAGGGCACCAGGTCGCCCGGCGCAACGATCGCCTCGGCCAGCAGGATCGTGGCCGGCGCGCCGATGCCCAGAACTGCCCGCAGTGCCTGCGCGACCAGATGGGCGGCCGGCTGGCTCTGGCAGTTCGTGCCCATCCGCTTTCCGGTGAAGGCCACCGCATCGAGTCGCAGCACATCAACGCCGAGGTCGGCCAGGAAGAGCACGTTGCGGCTCATCTCCACCAGCACGGTGGGATTTGACCAGTTGAGGTCCCATTGGAAGCGGTTGAACGTGGTCCACACCCATCGGTCGAGCTGCTCCACGAAGGTGAAGTTGCCTGGCGCCAAGTCGGGAAAGACCTCGGGCAGGGTGGCGTCGAACGCGGCGGGCAGTGCAGCGTCGGGGTAGGTGAGGTAGTGCGCGAGCGCTTCCTCGTCGCCTGCCATCGCCGCCTGGGCCCAGGCGTGCCCGTCGGAGGTGTGGTTCATCACGAGGTCCAGCACCAGGTTGAGCCCGGCGTCATGCATGGTGTGGATGAGGGTTCGCAGGTCGTCCAGGGTCCCGAGTGACGGGGCGACGTCGCGATAGTCGTCGATCGCATAGCCGCCGTCGTCCTCGCCGGCACGGGGGCGCAGCACGCTCATCAGGTGCAGTACGTCGACGCCGAGCTCGCGCAGGTAAGGGACCCGCTTGGCCACCCCTTTGAGGGTGCCCCCGAACCGGTCGGCGTAGGCGATGTAGCCAATCCGGCCGGGCTGCTGGAACCAGTCCGGCGCCAGCTCTCGGGCCAGGTCGCGCTCCGCCAGGACAGCCGACCGCGTGCGCTCATCGGCACCGATGGCGGTGAGCAGCTGAGCCTCTACCGCTGCGGCGCGCTCGCCGTAGAGCCCGCGCAAGGCCGCTCGCAGATCGGGCAGCCAGTGCTCGGTGCGGCGGGCGAGCTCAGTCACGGCTGGATGCTAGACGACCGCCGATGCGGAGCGGACCCGGTCAGCCGTCGAGCCGCGCCTTCAGCCCATCCAGCTCGGTCCATAGCACGGCGGGCAGCTTGTCTCCCAGCGACTCGAACCACTCCGAGATCAACGGCAGCTCTGCCTGCCACTCCTGCTCGTCGACCGCCAGGGCTTGCGTGATCGCCTCGTCGGTGGTGTCCAGGCCGTCGGTGTCCAGGCTGTCGATGGTGGGCACATGCCCGATCGGCGTCTCGATCGCGTCAGCGGTGCCTTGGATGCGCTCCACCACCCACTTGAGCACCCGACTGTTCTCCCGGAAGCCCGGCCACAAGAAGCCGCCGTCGGCGTCCCGGCGAAACCAGTTGACGTAGAAGATGGCAGGCAGCTTTGCGGGGTCGTGGTCTTTGCCGATATCGATCCAGTGCCCGAGGTAGTCGGCCACGTGGTAGCCCATGAACGGCAGCATTGCCATCGGGTCGCGGCGCACCAGCCCGACCTCGCCGGCAGCGGCTGCGGTGGTTTCGGACGACAGGGTCGCGCCGAGGAACGTTCCGTGCGCCCAGTCGCGGGCCTCGGTCACCAGCGGGATCGTGGTCTTGCGTCGCCCGCCGAACAGGATGGCGTCGATCGGGACGCCCTGCGGGTCCTCATATTCGGGCGCGAGGATCGGGCACTGGGTGATCGGGGTGCAGAACCGGCTGTTGGGGTGCGCGCTCGGCTGCTCGCTGTCTGGCGTCCAGTCTTCGCCGTGCCAGTCGGTCAGGTGCGCCGGCGGCTCGTCGGTCATTCCCTCCCACCAGATATCACCATCGTCGGTCAGCGCCACGTTGGTGAACACCGAGTTGCCCTCGGCGACTGTGCGAATCGCGTTCGGGTTGGTGTGCCAGCCGGTGCCGGGGGCAACCCCGAAAAGGCCGTATTCGGGGTTCACTGCATACAGGCGGCCGTCGTCGCCGAAGCGCATCCAGGCGATGTCGTCGCCGAGCGTCTCGACCTGCCAGCCGGGGATGGTGGGCTCGAGCATGGCGAGGTTGGTCTTGCCGCAGGCGCTGGGGAAGGCGGCGGCGATGTACTTGACCACCCCCTCGGGTGAGGTGAGCTTGAGGATCAGCATGTGCTCGGCCAGCCAGCGGTCGTCGCGCGCCATCACCGACGCGATCCGCAGCGAGTAGCACTTCTTGCCCAGCAGCGAGTTGCCGCCGTAGCCGGAGCCGAAGCTCCAGATGGCGCGCTCTTCGGGGAACTGCACGATGTACTTGGTGTCGTTGCAGGGCCAGGCAACATCGCTCTCGCCGGGCTCGAGCGGTGCACCGACCGAGTGCAGACACGGCACGAAGGGGGCGTCCAACTCCTCCATCCGAGCCAGGATCTTCTTGCCCATCCGGGTCATCACCCGCATCGAGGCAACGACGTAGCCGGAGTCGGTGATCTCGACCCCGAACATCGGGGCATCGGCCTCGAGGTGGCCCATCACGAACGGGATGACGTACATCGTGCGACCGCGCATCGAGCCGCGGTAGAGCTCGGTCAGCGTCGCCTTCATCTCGCCGGGATCCATCCAGTTGTTGGTGGGGCCGGCGTCGGCCTCGTCGACGGAGCAGATGAACGTCCGGTCCTCAACCCTCGCCACATCGCTGGGGTCGGTGGCTGCCCAGAACGAGTTCGGTTTGGCGTCGTCGTTGAGCCGGACGAAGGTACCGGTCTCTACGAGCCCGTCGGTGAGCCCAGTCCACTCCTCGTCGGAGCCGTCACACCAATGGATCTGGTCTGGCTGGGTGAGCGCGGCCACCTCGTCGACCCAGGCTTGCAGCCCGTCGTGTCGGCTGCGGTAGGCCGCCAAGCCCGCTGGCTCGCCGGCCTGGTCGCCGGGGCAGGCGTCGCTGCTCGTGGTAGCGGTCTCTGCGGTCATCGCGCGGTCGTCCCCTTCGTCTCCCGGGGCATCTAACCGGCATCCATACCGACCCGCCCCGACGGCTGAGTCGACGGTGTCCACATCACGGACTCCGATGCCGTCACCGTAGACCCCTGGACGTGACGGGGGCGACCCCGCGGTTGGTGAAGATGCTCACAATCCGCGGGGTCACCCCCGTCGTGGTGGATCCGCTCGGTCAGTTCACGATCCGCAGCGAGAAGTACTTGCCCCCGCGGACGGTTGCCTTGGTCTCGGCCTGGACGGAGGTGGTCTTGGCCCCGGACGCGGACGCCTTGAAGCCTTCGCCCCCGCCGCCGGTGTGTACGCGGACGTTGACGCTGTTGCCAGGTGCCTGAGCCTCCAGCCACGCCACCAGCCTGTCGAACGACTTCACCCCGCGCGGGCGCTGCCACATGCTGGCCCCGCCGGTGACGGTCAGCTCCGCCCAGCGCTGGTCGGACCCGGGCACCCGGATGCTGGAGCGCACCCGCTGCTTGACCGCGTCGCTGTCGGCGCCCGGCTTGACGGTGATCCGCAGCTTGAGCGTCGAGCCGCCCTGCACGCGCAGCTGGTCGCGCCGGCTCAGCGTCTGCCATGCCCCGCCCTGGCGCGCCTCGACCTTGCTGATGCTGCCGGACAGCACCCGCTCGTCGAAGTTCGTGTCGGAGCGGACCCGGGTGACGTGCACGTCCTCGAACTGGTTGCGGATGACCCGCTCGACGTCGGAGTAGATACCCCAGGGGCTCTCGTAGGTGATGTCCCAGTTGCTGGTGGCCATATCCTTGCGGTTGATGGTGACCAGATCACCTGATGCTCGCCGCACGGTGATCGCCCAGCCCATCTGCGCGGTGCCGCCACGGATTCCGTCGTACACGTCGTCGCCGTTGATGAGGTTGTGGATGGCGGCGATGAAGCCGCTCCACTCCGGGACGCTGACGAACGTCTTGCCAGCACGCGACTTCGCGCCGAACGTGGTGCTGGAGGCGATCTTGGTGGTCTCGGGAGTGCCGCCAGTCCGGCCGCCGATCGCTGCCAACTGGTCCCTGGTGATCGACCCGACCGGCGCGGTCGGGTTGGCCACCTTGAAGGAGCCGAAGACCTTGTCGGCTTGCACGTACAGCGCGTCGGCGCCATGCATCGTCATCTGGGACGGACCGGACCACATCATCGGGTGCCCGAAGCCCACCACCTGCTTGCCGCACACCGCGGTGGTGGTGCCCACACCGGCAAAGGTCACGTCGCCGTACGACAGCGAGGCGGCCAGGTTGCTGCCGGCGAACATCTCACCTGACTCGGCTGACTGCATTGCGCCGCCGCGGCCGGTGACCAGCTGCACCGAGTCGTCGACCGTCGTCTTGTCGAAGGTCTGCTTAAGTCGCTTGGCGGACAGCCCGCCCGACACCGAGACCGGCATCGGGAGCCGTTCGAACTGCTGTGTGCTGGCACTTTGCACGCCGTCGGCGCGCAGTTGCCGTTCGACCGCGGCCGGCACATCCACCTCGTCGGCAACCGTGGCCTGCTTGGCGCCGGAGCTGCCCATGACGTCGTACATCGCAGCGGCCGGGGTGACGCCGGCGTAGTCGCTGGGCGACCACGACAGGCCGTACGACACGGCGCCGATCAGTCGGCCGTTCGCTGCGTACACCGGCGAGCCGGACATGCCGGCCCAGATGCCGGCATCGACATTGCCGGCCGCGTCGGTCACCCGGGAGCCCTCGAGCTTGACCATGATCATGTCGATGCTGGGACTGATACCGCCGTCGATGACGCCAACGACCTCACCGGTCAGCGAGTCGGCGCTGGTGCCCTTGCTGACCGTACGGGCGGTGACGGGGTCGCCGCTGGCGAGGCGTTTGACCGGCTTGACCAGTGGACAGTCCGGGCTATCCCCGGGACCTGCGGTCGCCGTTGTCACCGGCACCAAGGCTGCGCTGCCCACCGCCATGGCGCCTAGCGTGGCCACGGCGGCGCGGGCCAACCGGGGGCGAGATGAGACGGACACGGGTGCCTCCCCAGCGAGGGCGGCACCCGCCTAGTGCGGCACCGCGACAACCTATAGACGCCGGCCGGGTCGATTCGGTTGCCATGGGAGTTTTCGGCGGTTTGCGAGAGCATCCGGCAGACGGAGCAGTTCGCGACGGGTCGGAGGCCACCATGTTCGAAGAGCTTGTCGCGTCTTGGCAGGACGTGCTGCTGGTCGCGCTCGCCACCGCGGTGATGTACCTAACGTTCTTGCTACTCGTCCGCCTGGTCGGTCCGCGAAGCATCGCGCAGCTTTCCGCCGTCGACCTCGGCTGCCTGGTGATGGCGGGTGCCGTGATGGGCCGGACCGCGCTGCTCGTGACCCCGACGCTGGCCCGGGGGATCGTTGCCCTGCTGACGCTGTTCACCCTGCGCGGCCTGCTCTGGCTGCTGCGTCGCCGGCCGGCCGCCGAGCGCGTCGTGAGCCCCCCGCCGGTGCTGTTGGTGAGCCGGCAGCAGCTGCTGGTCGACAACATGTGCCGTGCGCACGTCACCGTCGATGATCTGCGCCAGGAGCTGCGGGCTGCGGGCGTGCGGCGCCCGGACCAGGTGGAGTCGGTCATCCTGGAGCGCAGCGGCCGGCTCACCGTCATCCACCGGTCGGCGCCGGCGGAGCCGTGGCTGCTCGCCGACATCAGCCAGTGAGCCCGACCGTTCACCCGGCCCGCCGTTGGTCACGCTAGACTCGGCGGCCGACCGGCGACGGTCCTGCGCTCGTAGCTCAACGGATAGAGCATCTGACTACGGATCAGAAGGTTGGGGGTTCGAATCCCTCCGAGCGCGCCAACTAAAAAGCCAGCTCAGAGGTGGTTTCCATAGTCCAAAAGTGGCACCTCCGCACACCTTCGGCGCCGCTTCTCTCACGAGTTGTCAGCCAGCCGCTGCGCCGCGTAGCGCATCTCGTCCAAGTACGTGTGTGTGTACGTCCGAGCCATCACAGCCTCGTCGTGGCCATGCCAGGCGGCGACGACGTGGGCGGCGATGCCCAGGCTGCGCATGATGGTGACGGAGGTGTGCCGCGCGTCATGCAGGCGGATGACGGGCACCTCAGCCTGCCGAGCGATCTTGGCGAACATGTCGGAGTACCACTCAGGCCGGGGCGGCCGGCCGATCTCGTCGACCACGACCTTCCCCTCGCTGCCTTCGTACGCCGGACCTGCCGCGAGTCGTTCCTCACTCTGGCGCTGCCTTAGTCTGCGGAGCGCGGCGACCATCGCTGCGTCGAGCGGCAACGTACGGGCACCGCGTCGAGTCTTCGGTGGTCCCTCCACGATCTCCCCACCGACTGAGGTCCTGCTGACCGTGACAGTCACAGTGGCTCCGTCGAGATCGACGTCGCGGTCCCATTCAAGCCCGAGCACCTCTCCACGACGAAGCCCGCAACAGGTGAACAGCCAGGCTGCGTGCAGACGATCCCAACCGGCCACTGCCTTGAACGCCGCCGCTTCGGCCGGCGACCAAGCCGCGCCGGGCCGCGCCTCTCCGGCGGCATGGTCGACGAGCGCGGCGACGTTACGGATCACCTTGCCGCGCCTGACCGCCTGGTCGAGAGCCTGTCGCAGCGTCCCCAGCATGAGGTTCACAGTTCGTGCCGACAGGGACTTGCCCTCGGTCCCGATCCGTCGAGCGGTCCCGTTCAGCATCGCGGCCTTGACGGTCTCCACGTCCTCCGCCTTGAGTGCCTGTAGAGGTTTGGTCCCGAGCAGGGTCCGCACCGGCCGCAGCGCGTCGGCGTAGCATCGCATGGTTGCTGGCCTCTTTCCAGCCAGCCGTTTACTTTCGAGCCAGGAGTCGAGGTGTGTGTCGACCGTCTCCTTGCCCGGCCGCACGTAGTTGCCTCTGTCGACCTTGGAGCGGGTCGTCGTCAGCCACGCCCGCGCATCCTTGCGTGTCCGGAACGTCTTGGTGCGTTGG